>NZ_JABWRG010000042.1:0-39342 GCF_014268825.1 Pseudomonas sp. SWRI51
GGGCTGCTGCGCAGCCCTTTCGCGACACAAGGCCGCTCCTACAGAGTGACCGCCTTCACCCGTTAAAGCCCCTGCAGCAAATCGGACATGTCATCCGCGTGCTCTTCTTCCTGGGCCAGGATGTCTTCGAAAATACGTCGGGTAGTCGGGTCGGTATCGCCAATGAACTGAATGATCTCGCGATAGCTGTCGATGGCGATCCGTTCAGCCACCAGGTCCTCGAGCACCATCTCTTTCAGCGTATTACCCGCCACGTACTGGGCGTGGGAGTTGCGCGTCAGGTTATCGGGGTTGAAGTCCGGCTCGCCGCCGAGCTGCACAATGCGCTCAGCCAGCTTGTCGGCATGCTCGGCTTCCTGGTTGGCGTGCTCCAGGAACTCATCCGCCGCCGCGCTGGCCTTGATGCCACTGGCCATGAAGTAATGGCGTTTGTAGCGCAATACGCACACCAGCTCGGTGGCCAGCGACTCATTCAGCAGGCGCAGGATCGTCTCGCGGTCAGCGTTATAACCCTCGGTCACCGCGCCTTGCTCGACATGCTGGCGCGCGCGTTCGCGCAGGGTTTTTACATCAGTCAGTTCAACGCTCATGTTCATCTCCGAAAACATCAGGGTGGTCATGGGTAGGTTGCGTACCGCTTACGCGCCTTTAGCGGCGTCGCGGTCTTCTTCTCGTTGCTTGCACGTCTTGAAACCCTTGGCATCGACATGCCCGGTAGCATCGAAACGCACGTAATAGGGCTGCTGGTGGCCATCGCGGTTGAGGATGTAGTCATTGCAGGTGCCGCCGTGTGGCAGGTCGATCACGTTCGACGGGCTGCCGCCGATGGCGATTACCTTTTGCATGGTCATGCCATGCTCCACTTGCTTGACCAGCGGCTCGTCGCGATAGGTGACATAGTCCACCGGGTTTTCCGGGCGGCTGCCGCAGGCGGCGAGGGTGGCGCTTGCCAGAAGGATGGCCAGAGTCTGCTTGTACATGGTCCCGCTCCTTGCTCAAGGGTCTGTTTTGCTTGGAACCGCACGGCGCGCCAGGAGTTCGATTGCGCAGCCAACAAGCGCAGCGGTAGTGTTGGCCGGTCGTCCACGCATGAGGGCTGGGGCAATGGGCAAGGAATTGGCTACGCGGTACCCTTTGGTGCTGGTGCCAGGCATGCTGGGTTTCGTGCGCCTGGTGCTGTACCCGTACTGGTTCGGCATCGTCCCGGCGTTGCGCCGTGGCGGCGCGCAGGTGTTTGCCGTGCAGGTATCGCCGCTGCACTCCAGCGAAGTGCGGGGCGAGCAGTTGCTGGCGATCATCGAAGACATCTGCCAGCGCAGCGGCGCGCCCAAGGTCAACCTGATCGGCCACAGCCAAGGTGCGCTCACCGCCCGCTACGCCGCTGCCAAACGCCCCGACCGGGTCGCCTCGGTGACCTCGGTAGCCGGGCCCAACCATGGCTCGGAGCTTGCCGACCACATCGAGCGCACTGCGCCCGGCGGCTCTGCCAGGGGCCGCCTGCTCAAGGCCATTCTGCATGGCCTGGCCGTGCTGATGGGCTGGCTCGAAACCGGCTGGCGCCGCGAACGGCTGCCGATTGACGTGCACGCCTCGCACCAGTCGCTGACCTGCGCCGGGGTGGCCCTGTTCAACCAGGCTTATCCACAGGGCCTGCCCGAGGTGTGGGGCGGGGAGGGGCCGGCCGAGGTCAACGGGGTGCGCTATTACTCATGGTCCGGCACCTTGCAGCCGGGGCTGACTGACCGTGGCCGCAACCGTTTCGATGGCAGCAACCGCTTCTGCCGCCTGTTCGCCCGCACCTTCGTGCGCGAAAAGGGCCAGTGCGACGGCATGGTCGGGCGCTTCAGCTCGCACCTGGGCCAGGTGATCGGCGATGACTACCCGCTGGACCATATGGACATCGTCAACCAGTCGCTTGGCGCGGTGGGCAAGGGGGCTGCGCCGGTAAGGTTGTTTACCGAGCATGCCGCCCGGCTCAAGGCCGATGGCCGGTGACGGCGAAGTGCCACAAATGTTGGCTACACTCAGCACGACGAGCGCGCAGCCGGCGCGCCCCTCTGGAGCTCACGCCATGAAGATGCTGCACGTGCCATTGCTGGTGTTGGGCCTGTTGATCGCCGGGCAGGGTTTTGCCGCCACCGCGCAACAGGAAAAGATGAAAACCTGTAACGCCGACGCCACCAGCCAGGCGCTCAAGGGCGATGCGCGCAAGGCGTTCATGAGCACTTGCCTGAAGAAGCAGGCGCCGCAGACCCAGCAGGAAAAAATGAAAACCTGTAATGCCGACGCCACCACCCAGGCGCTCAAGGGCGATGCACGCAAGACGTTCATGAGCGACTGCCTGAAGAAGAAGTGACCCGCGCCGTGAAGGCTGGCAGACTGCGGTTCTTTCCGCTGTCTGCCGTCGAGGCTGTATGACCTTCACCCCCCGCCAGATTTCCTTTGCCAGTCTGATCATCGTCATGGGCGGGCTGCTGCTGGCCCTGCCGATGAAACTGCTGCCGAGCCTGCTGGCCGGCCTGTTGGTGTTCGAGCTGGTCAACATGCTCACCCCCCGCCTGCAACCCTTGATTGCCGGGCAGCGCGCGCGCTGGCTGGCGGTGGCGTTGCTCGGCACTCTGGTGGTCAGCACCCTGACCTTGCTGATTGCCGGCGCATTCAGCTTCCTGCTGCATGAAGCGGAGAACCCCGGCGCCTCGCTGGACAAGTTCATGGTGCTGGTGGAGCGTGCCCGCAGCCAGTTGCCGCCGTTTATCGAAGGCTACCTGCCGGCCAGCGCCGCCGAGTTCAAAGTGGCCATTGGCGACTGGATCAAAAGCCACCTCAGCGACCTGCAACTGGTCGGCAAGGGCATGGCGCACATGTTCGTGACCTTGCTGATCGGCATGATCCTCGGGGCCATCATCGCCTTGCAGCGCATCCCTGATATTTCCCGGCGCAAGCCCCTGGCGGCGGCGCTGTTCGAGCGCCTGAACCTGCTGGTGCAGGCGTTTCGCAATATTGTCTTCGCGCAGATCAAGATCTCGCTGCTCAATACCGCGTTTACCGGCATTTTCCTCGCGGTGGTGCTGCCGCTGTTCGGTGTGCACCTGCCGCTGACCAAGACGCTGATCGTGCTGACCTTCCTGCTTGGCCTGCTGCCGGTGATCGGCAACTTGATGTCGAACACGCTGATCACCATCGTCGGCCTGTCGTTGTCGATCTGGGTGGCGGCGGCGGCGCTGGGGTACCTGATCGTTATCCACAAGGTCGAGTATTTCCTCAACGCGCGGATTGTTGGCGGGCAGATCAGGGCCAAGTCGTGGGAATTGCTGCTGGCGATGCTGGTGTGCGAGGCCGCGTTCGGCCTGCCGGGCGTGGTAGCCGGGCCGATTTATTACGCCTACCTGAAGAGCGAGTTGCGGCGCATGGAATTGGTCTGATAAACCGCCGGGGGCTGCGCCGCAGCCCCCACACCCGTCAGGCGCCGTAGCGCTTGCGTGCCTCGATTGCCAGCCCGCTGCCGATGCTGCCGAAAATATTGCCTTCGACATGCCGCGCATTGGGCAGCATCGCCGCCACGCTGTTGCGCAGCGCCGGGATACCGCTTGAACCCCCGGTGAAGAACACCGTATCAACCTGCCCGACACTCACCCCAGCCTTGGCCAGCAGCTCGCTGACACTGCCGCGCACCCGCTCCAGCAAGCCATCGATGGCGTCCTCGAACACGGCGCGGGTCAGCTCGGCGGCAAGCCCAGGCTCGACACGGCCCAGGTCGATGCGGCGGCTGTCGCGGTCGGTCAGCTCGATCTTGCTGGCCTCGATTTCCATGGCCAGCCAGTGCCCGGCCCGTTGCTCGATCAGCTTGAACAGGCGCTCGATACCGAGCGTGTCCTCGATGTCGTAACGCATGTTGCCCAATGCCAGCTGGGTCTTCTGCCCATACAGGGCGTTGATGGTGTGCCAGGTGGCCAGGTTCAGGTGGTAGCTGGTCGGCATCAGCGCACCGCTTTTCATGCGGCTGCCGTAGCCGAACAGCGGCATCACGCCTTGCAGGCTCAGTTGCTTGTCGAAGTCGGTACCGCCGATATGCACACCGCCGGTGGCAAGGATGTCGTCCTGGCGCTCGTCCAGCGAATGGCGCTCCGGCGACAGGCGGATCAGGGTAAAGTCCGAGGTACCGCCGCCGATATCGACAATCAGTACCAGCTCTTCACGGCTGATGCCCGACTCGTAGTCGAACGCAGCGGCAATGGGTTCGTACTGGAACGACACGTCCTTGAAGCCGATCTTGCGCGCCACGTCAGCCAGTGTATCTTCGGCCTCCTGGTCAGCCGCCGGGTCTTCGTCGACGAAGAACACCGGGCGCCCCAGCACCACTTGCTCGAAGCTGCGCCCGGCGCTGGCCTCGGCGCGCTTTTTCAGCTCGCCGATGAACATGCCGAGCAAGTCCTTGAACGGCAGGGCGCTGCCCAGCACGCTGGTGTCGTGCTTGATCAGCTTGGAGCCCAGCAGGCTCTTGAGCGAGCGCATCAGGCGGCCTTCGTAGCCTTCCAGGTACTCGTGCAGGGCCAGACGACCGTACACCGGGCGGCGTTCTTCGAGGTTGAAGAACACCACCGACGGCAGGGTGATCTTGCCGTCTTCCAGGGCGATCAGCGACTCAGCCCCAGGGCGGTGCCAGCCGACCGTGGAGTTGGAGGTGCCGAAGTCGATGCCAAGGGCACGGGCCGGGGATACGTCAGACATGAGCGAAAGCTTCCGGAGGCAAAACGGCCGCGCAGTTTATGCGAGTTTGCGGCTAAAGCAAGACCGGTCGTCTGTCGTGGTGCAAGGCCAGACGCCCCTTGAAAGGCTATGCTTGACCCCAATCTTCAGTGGCAACACGCACTTTTTTATCGGTGATCCATAAATGGACTTCAAAGACTATTACAAGATACTCGGCGTAGACCCGGGCGCGGACGACAAGGCGATCAAGGCCGCGTACCGCAAGCTGGCGCGCAAGTATCACCCCGACGTCAGCAAGGAGCGTGACGCCGAGGACAAGTTCAAGGAGGCCAACGAGGCCTACGAGGTGCTTGGCGACAAGGACAAGCGCGCCGAGTACGACGAAATCCGCAAGTACGGTGGCCAGCATGGCCGGCCGTTCCAGGCACCGCCTGGCTGGCAGGGCCGTGGCGGCAATGCCGGCGGCGGTTTTGAAGGCGGTGACTTCTCCGACTTCTTCAGCTCCATCTTTGGTGCCCGCGGCGGTTCGAACCCGTTCGGTGGTGCCCGCCAACAACGTAGCGCCGGCAGGCGGGGGCAGGACGTGGAACTGGAACTGGCGGTTTTCCTCGAGGAAACGCTCAACAAGGAATCCAAGCAGATCAGCTTCCAGGTGCCGCAAACCAATGCCGCCGGGCAGCGCACCGGGTTCACCACCAAGACGCTGAACGTGAAGATCCCGGCCGGGGTAACCGATGGCGAGCGTATTCGCCTCAAGGGCCAGGGTGCTCCGGGTGTCGGCGGCGGGGCCAACGGCGACCTGTTCCTGACCATTCGCATGGCGCCGCATCCGCAGTTCGATGTCGAGGGCCACGACCTGATCATTACCGTGCCGCTGGCGCCGTGGGAAGCCGCGCTTGGCACCAAGGTGGCGGTGCCGACGCTGACCGGCAAGATCAACCTGACCATTCGCCCCGACAGCCAGAGCGGCCAGCGCCTGCGGGTCAAGGGCATGGGGCTGTTGAACAAACAGGGCGAGCGCGGTGACCTGTACGCGCAGCTGAAAGTGGTGATGCCGGCGCAGTCCGATGCGGCCACTCGCGAGTTGTGGACCAAGCTTTCCGAGAAAGCTGCTTTCGACCCGAGGACACACTGGAGCAAATAATCATGAGCAGTACCTTGATCGTTCAACTGGACATGCGAACCCTCTGCCAGGAAGCCGACCTCACGGCCGACTGCGTGATCGAAATCGTCGAACACGGCATCGTTGAACCATCGGGGCGAACGCCCGAGGAGTGGGTGTTCGACGACCACGCGCCGGTAACGCTCAAGCGGGCGGTCAAGCTGCATCAGGAACTGCAACTGGAGTGGGAAGGGGTAGCGCTGGCGCTGGAGCTGCTTGAAGAAGTGCAGCACCTGCGCAGCGAGAACAGCATGCTCAGGCAGCGGCTGGGGCGGTTTACCCAGCTGTAGACGCGCGGTACTGAGGCATTGGGCGTCACGCGATCAGTGTAGGAGCGGCCTTGTGCCGCGAAGGGGTGCGAAGCACCCCCGGCAATCTTGCGTGAGGCGCATATCCCGAGGCTGCTTCGCAGCCTTTCGCGACACAAGGCCGCTCCTACAGATCAATGGCGTGGTCTGGTGGAAGTGGGCGTCACGCGATCAGTGTAGGAGCGGCCTTGTGCCGCGAAGGGGTGCGAAGCACCCCCGGCAATCTTGCATGAGGCGTATATCCTGAGGCTGCTTCGCAGCCTTTCGCGGCACAAGGCCGCTCCTACACAAAGGCGATGCGCGTCGGTGGTCAGGTCGGGTCAGCTTCTGGGCTGAGCACCAGTTGCATGAACGTCAGGTCCAGCCAGCGGCCAAACTTCACCCCCACCTGCGGCATCTGCCCGGTCACCACGAACCCCAGCCGTTCGTGCAGCCGCACCGATGCCCCATTGCCGCTTTCAATGGCGGCAACCATCACATGCTTGCCGCACGCCCGCGCACGCTCCACCAACGCCGCCAGCAACACTGGCCCCAGGCCTTTGCCGCGCTGGTCAGCACGCACATACACTGAATGCTCGACCGTCAGGCGGAACCCCTCGAACGGCCGCCAGTCGCCAAACGAGGCGTAGCCGAGCACGCCGCTGGCATCCACCGCCACCAGAATCGGGTAGCCCTGCGCAGCGCGGGCATCGAACCAGGCCTGGCGATTGGCCAGGTCCACCGGGGTTTCGTTCCAGATTGCCGTGGTGTTGCGCACGGCATCGTTGTAGATATCGAGGATGCCCGGCACGTCGGCAGGCTGGGCGTCGCGGATCTGATAGGTCATGGCAGCGTCTCGCAATAGCAGTGGCGGCAGATTAAATGGTTACCAGCCCGCGCACACCTTCGGCCTGCATGTTTTCGCCACGCCCACGCTGGACGATTTCGCCACGTGCCATGACCAGGTACTGGTCGGCCAGCGCTTCGGCGAAGTCGTAGAACTGCTCGACCAGCAGAATCGCCATGTCGCCACGGTCGGCGAGCTTACGGATCACCGCGCCGATTTCCTTGATGACCGAGGGCTGAATGCCTTCGGTGGGCTCGTCCAGGATCAGCAGGCGTGGGCGGCTGGCCAAGGCCCGGCCAATCGCCAGTTGCTGTTGCTGCCCGCCCGACAGGTCGCCGCCGCGGCGCTGCTTCATTTGTTCGAGCACCGGGAACAGCTCGTAGATGAACGCCGGGACCGCGCGAGCCTCGCGCGCAGAAAAGCGCGACAGGCCCATCAGCAGGTTTTCTTCTACCGTGAGGCGCGCAAAGATCTCGCGCCCCTGGGGCACATAGGCGATGCCTGCGTGCACCCGTTGCTGGGGCTTGAGCGTGGTGATCGGCTTGCCTTCCCAATGCACCTGGCCTTCGCGGGTGGGCAGCAGGCCCATCAGGCAGCGCAACAGGGTGGTCTTGCCAACGCCGTTGCGGCCCAGCAGGCAGGTGACTTCGCCGACCTTGGCTTCAAAGGACAGGCCACGCAGGATGTGGCTGCCGCCGTAGTATTGGTGCAGGGTGTCGATCTTGAGCATGTGCGTAGTCCTGAAAAAGTTGCTGTGCCTGTGCCGGCCTCATCGCGGGGAAAGCCCGCTCCCACAATGCCCATGAAGAGGCCGGCACAGGTTTGCTTGGCTGGCTAGCGGCCCAGATACACCTCGACCACCCGCTCGTCCGCCTGTACCTGGGCCAGCGAGCCTTCGGCCAGCACGCTGCCCTGGTGCAGCACCGTCACATGGTCGGCAATGCTGCCGACGAAGCCCATGTCGTGCTCCACCACCATCAGCGAATGCTTGCCGGCCAGCGAGCGGAACAGCTCGGCGGTGAACTCGGTCTCGGCATCGGTCATGCCCGCCACCGGCTCGTCGAGCAGCAGCAATTGCGGCTCTTGCACCAGCAGCATGCCAATCTCCAGAAATTGCTTCTGGCCGTGCGACAACAGCCCCGCCTGGCGCTGCGCCAAAGGCTGCAGGCGCAAGGTCGTCAGCACCTCATCGATGCGCTGGCGCTGCGCGTCACCCAGCCGCGCCACCAGGCTGGCCCACACCGACTTGTCGGCCTTGAGCGCCAGCTCCAGGTTTTCGAACACGCTGAGCGCCTCGAACACCGTGGGCTTCTGGAACTTGCGCCCGATGCCGGCCTGGGCGATCTGGTACTCGCTCATGCGGGTCAGGTCCAGGGTGTCGCCAAAGTAGGCCGTGCCGCTGTCGGGGCGGGTCTTGCCGGTGATCACGTCCATCATCGTGGTCTTGCCGGCCCCGTTGGGGCCAATGATGCAGCGCAGTTCCCCCACGCCGATGTACAGGTGCAGGGCGTTGAGCGCCTTGAAGCCGTCAAAGCTGACGCTGATGTCCTCAAGGCTCAGCACCGTGCCGTGCCGGGTGTCGAGCCCTGCCTTGCGCGGCTGGCCGAGGCCGATGGCGTCGCGCCCGCTGCCGAGCTGGTCGAACACCGGCTCCAGCATGAATTCGGGGTGCACCGGGGGGATGCCTCTCATGGCTGGCTCCTTTTCTTCACAAGCCCGACCACGCCCTTGGGCAGGTACAGGGTGACGATGATGAACAGCGCACCGAGGAAGAACAGCCAGTACTCCGGGAACGCCACGGTGAACCAGCTCTTCATGCCGTTGACCAGCCCCGCGCCGAGCAGCGGCCCGAGCAGCGTGCCGCGCCCACCCAGCGCCACCCAGACGGCCGCCTCGATGGAGTTGGTCGGCGACATCTCGCCGGGGTTGATGATGCCCACCTGCGGCACATACAGCGCGCCTGCCAGGCCGCACAGTACGGCGCTGAGCACCCACACCAGCAGCTTGAAACCACGTGGGTCATAGCCGCAGAACATCAGGCGGTTCTCGGCATCGCGCACGGCGGTGAGCAGCCGGCCAACCTTGCTGCGGGTCAGCCGCCAGCACAGGTAAAGGCTGCCCAGCAACAGCAGCACGGTCAGCAGGAACAGCACCGCGCGGGTGCCGGGCGCCGCCACGTCATGGCCGAGGATGGTGCGAAAACTGGTGAACCCGTTGTTGCCGCCAAAACCGGTCTCGTTGCGAAAGAACAGCAGCATGGCAGCGAAGGTCAGCGCCTGGGTCATGATCGAGAAGTACACGCCTTTGATCCGCGAGCGGAAGGCGAACCAGCCAAACACCAGGGCCAGCAGCCCTGGCGCCAGCACCACCAGGCACAGCGCCCAGGCAAAGTGCTGGGTGCCGGCCCAGTACCAGGGCAGCTCGTTCCACGAAAGAAACGTCATGAACGCCGGCAGGCCATCCCCTGCGGCCTGGCGCATCAGGTACATGCCCATGGCGTAGCCGCCCAGGGCAAAGAACAACCCGTGCCCCAGCGACAGCAGCCCGGCATAGCCCCAGACCAGGTCCAGGGCCAGGGCGACGATGGCGTAGCAGAGGATCTTGCCGACCAGGGTCAAGGTATAGGCCGAAACCTGCAGTGCGTGGCCTTCGGGCAGCAGTGACAGCAGCGGCAGGGCCAGCAACACCAATGTAACGGCGGCGCCGAGGGCCAGCGTCAAACGCGGCCCGGCCTTTTGCGAGGCGGTGACGATCAGTGGCTGGTTCATCAGTCGATTACCCGTCCCTTGAGGGCGAACAGGCCTTGCGGGCGCTTCTGGATGAACAGAATGATCAGCGCAAGGATGAGGATCTTGCCGAGCACCGCGCCAATTTGCGGCTCCAGCAGTTTGTTGGCGATGCCCAGCCCGAACGCTGCCCAGAGGGTGCCGGCCAGTTGCCCGACGCCGCCGAGCACCACCACCAGGAACGAGTCGATGATGTAGCTCTGGCCAAGGTCCGGGCCGACGTTGCCGACCTGGCTCAGGGCCACGCCGCCCAGCCCGGCGATACCCGAACCCAGGCCAAAGGCGAGCATGTCGACGCGCCCGGTGGACACTCCGCAGCAGGCGGCCATGTTGCGGTTCTGGGTGACGGCGCGCACGTTCAGGCCCAGCCGGGTGCGGTTGAGCAGCAGCCAGGTGAGCAGCACTACGGCCAGGGCGAAGCCGATGATGACGATGCGGTTGTACGGCAGCACCAGGTTGGGCAGCAGTTGCACGCCACCCGACAGCCACGCCGGGTTGCTCACCTCGACGTTCTGCGCGCCGAACAGCAGGCGCACGGCCTGGATCAGGATCAGGCTGATGCCCCAGGTGGCCAACAGCGTTTCCAGCGGCCGGCCGTACAGGTGCCTGATCACGGTGCGCTCCAATGCCATGCCCACACCTGCGCTGACGGCAAAGGCCACCGGCAGCGCGATCAGCGGGTAGAACTCGATGGCGCCGGGCGCGTAGCGTTGCAGCAGTACCTGGACCATGTAGGTGCTGTAGGCGCCGAGCATGAGCATCTCGCCATGGGCCATGTTGATCACCCCGAGCAGGCCGAAGGTGATCGCCAGGCCCAGCGCTGCCAGCAACAGGATCGACCCCAGCGACAGCCCGCTGAAGGCCTGGCCCAGCAGTTCGCCGATCAGCAGCTTGCGCTGCACCTGGGCCAGGCTGGTTTCAGCGGCTGTGCGCACGGCCGCGTCGGTTTCGCCCTCCGGTTGCAGCAAGGCTTCCAGGCGGGTGCGGGCCAGCGGGTCGCCGGTTTCGCCGAGCAAACGCACTGCGGCCAGGCGCACCGCAGGCTCGCTTGCGCCCAGTTGCAGGTTGGCCAGGGCCAGGGCGAGGGCTGCGTGCACGGCGGGGTCGGTCTCGGCGGCGAAGCGCTGGTCAAGGAAGGCCATTTGCGCGGGTTGTGCGCTTTTTTGCAGTTGGCTTGCAGCGGCCAGGCGGGTGTCGCTTTGCTCGCTGAGTAGTTGATGGCTGGCCAGGGCGTTGTCGATCAGGCCGCGCAGGCGGTTGTTCAGGCGCAACTTGCGCGTGTCACCTTCGCCAATGCGGCCCTGACGCAGGTTTTCCAGCAGCGCCAGGCGCCCGGTATCGGGTTGCGCAGCCCAGGTTTCGAGCAGGCGCGCCTGTTCGGCGGGCTTGGCGGTCAGGAAGAATTCGCCCTCGCTGGCTTGGCTTGCCAGGGGCAACAGCAGCAGGAGGGTGAGCAGGAATCTGAGCATGGGGTATTCCTGAAACATCGGCGGTGGGTTGATCGCGGGGCAAGCCCGCTCCCACGGGCCTGTGCATAAACCGTGGGAGCGGGCTTGCCCCGCGAAGGCGTCAGTTGCCTTTCACCGCATAATCCGGCCGCTTGTCATTGCCCGGAATGAACGGGCTCCATGGCTGTGCCCGCAGCGGTTGCTCGGTTTCCCACACCACGCTGAACTGCCCGTCATCCTGAATCTCGCCGATCATCACCGGCTTGTGCAGGTGGTGATTGGTCTTGTCCATGGTCAGGGTGTAGCCGGACGGTGCCTTGAAAGTCTGCCCGGCAAGGGCCTCGCGGACCTTGTCCACCTCGGTGCTGCCGGCCTTCTGCGCAGCTTGCGCCCACATGTGGATACCCACGTAGGTGGCTTCCATCGGGTCGTTGGTCACTGCCTTGTCGGCGCCCGGCAGGCCCTTGGCCTTGGCGTAGGCCTTCCAGTCGGCGACGAACTTCTGGTTGACCGGGTTATCCACCGACTCGAAGTAGTTCCAGGCGGCCAGGTGCCCAACCAACGGCTTGGTGTCGATGCCGCGCAGCTCTTCTTCACCCACCGAGAAGGCCACCACCGGCACGTCGGTGGCCTTCAGGCCCTGATTGGCCAGCTCTTTGTAGAACGGCACATTGGAGTCGCCGTTGACCGTGGAGATGACCGTCGTCTTGCCGCCGGCCGAGAACTTCTTGATGTTGGCGACGATGGTCTGGTAATCGGCATGGCCGAACGGGGTGTAGACCTCCTCGATGTCTTTGTCGGCCACGCCCTTGCTGTGCAGGAAGGCGCGCAGAATCTTGTTGGTGGTACGCGGGTAGACGTAGTCGGTGCCCAGCAGGAAGAACCGCTTGGCGCTGCCGCCGTCCTCGCTCATCACGTACTCGACCGCAGGAATCGCCTGCTGGTTGGGCGCAGCGCCTGTGTAGAAGACGTTGGGCGACATCTCTTCACCTTCGTACTGCACCGGGTAGAACAACAACCCGTTGAGTTCTTCGAACACCGGCAGCACCGACTTGCGCGACACCGAGGTCCAGCAGCCGAACACCACCGCGACCTTGTCCTGGGTCAGCAACTGCCGGCTCTTTTCAGCGAACAGCGGCCAGTTGGACGCCGGGTCCACCACCACCGCTTCCAGCATCTTGCCGTTGACCCCGCCTTTGGCGTTGATCTCATCGATGGTCATCAGCGCCATGTCCTTGAGCGAGGTCTCGGAAATCGCCATGGTGCCGGACAGCGAATGCAGGATACCTACCTTGATGGTCTCGGCGGCCTGGATGCTCCAGCTCAGGCCCATCGCGGCAATCGATGCGCTGAGGGTAAAGGCCTTGATCAGACTGCGACGCTTCATGTGCTCTCTCCGATGAGATCGTTGTTGATTTGGCAAATCGCAGAACGGCAGGTGCAAAGGCTGTGCCGAAGGCTGCAAGCGCTCTATCGCGGAGCATTCGCCGGGCACGAGCCAGTGCGCCTGCCCCATCTTCGCGCTCATTGATGTGAGCTGCGCGAAGATGGGGCGGGCGCTTGCACGCTATGGGTACCTGATAGTTTTGCCAGTAGCGCTGCGGCGGAGCCCTTCCTATCGTCGACAGTGTTCATCCCTGTGTGGAGACACTCGTCATGTTCCGTCATCGCCTTGTGCAACTCTGTTCATTGCTGCTCGTCGTCTGCCCGCTGATATCCACGGCCCATGCGCAGGATCCCAAGGCAGGAGCAAGCCCGTTGAGCGTGGTGCAGCAAGAGTTGGGTACCTACCAATATGTATCCGGCCATTCAGAAGAAAATGCCCAGGGTTACACGATCGAGAGTGGCAATCTGATCGAGCCGGCCAAGGGGCTGGTGGAGGGCTCGGTGGTGATGGTCAGCGACAAGGACGGGGCGATAACGGCAATCATCGACCGGCCTGGGCGGCGTGGCACCTTGTACATCAACAAGGAGGGTACGAGGCATTTTCTGGAGGAGCCGCCCTTGAACTGGTCAAGTTTTTCCGGACACCGATTACGGTGTTTAGGCCGCCTGCAGCTCCTTGGCTATTGGCGACAGATAATCGTTGTAGCTGTGGAGCCTGATTCGGTTGTAGCGCATGAAGAAGTTAGTCATGTCGCTTCTAGCTTCTTCGATCTCTGAATAGCCCTTGGCAGGCACCCATTCTGACTTGAGCGTGCCGAACAATCGTTCCGTTGGCGCATTGTCCCAACACTGGCCTCTGCGGCTCATGCTTTGAGTTATGCCATGTTTAAGCAGCTCGGACTGGAAGCGCTGACTGGTGTATTGGCAGCCTTGATCCGAATGAAACATCAAACCCGCAGGTGCGCCCCGAACGCCGACCGCCATAGTCAGCGCGTTGCTAACCAGGTTGGCATCATTGATCAGAGAAAATGCCCAGCCAACAACTCGGCGGGCAAACAGATCAATGACCACCGCCAAGTGATACCAGCGTTTCCCGACCATCAGGCTGGTAACATCGTCGCACCACACCTGATTGACGGCTGTAGGTTGGAAGTTGCGCTCAAGGAGATTCTTCGCCACAAATGCCTCGACGCCCCTGGAGCGATATTGATGGCGGCGACGCTGCCTGCTAGCCACATTCGCCTCGGCCATCAGCCTTCCCACAAGATACCTTCCAACCTTGAGTTGCTGCGCTTTCAAACACTGAGAGATCATTCTTGCACCGGCACTTTCTCTACTTTCAGTATGCAGTTGTACAACCTTCTCCCTCAGCGCATCACGCTCGGTATTAGGTTTGGAGCGGCGATGGACCCAGTCGTAAAACGCGCTACGGGAAACGCCAAAAGCACTGCAAAGCTGATTAGTCGGATAAAAGCCTGACTCTCTCAGTTCCTCGATCAGGAAAAACGATAGGGATCCGACATCAAGAGAGCGGTAGCCTTTTTTAAGATTTCGGCCTCGGTCTCCAGGCGCTTTACCTTGGCGCGTAACTGCTGAAGTTCTCGCTGCTCATCGCTGATTGCTTTGGTACCTGCAACTGGCTGCCCTTTCTGGCGCTCTTTTCTCACCTGGTCCACCCAACGACGCAAGGCGGTACGGCCGACCTCCATCGATGCACAGACGTCAGGAATCGAGCAGTTGTCATCAAGAACCATGCTTGCAGCACGTTGCTTGAACTCACGGGTATAGGTCTTTCTCTCTGGCATGGAACCTCCTGAATGGGCGAATCATATCGCCCTTAAGAGGTGTCCGGGATCATTAGGCCAGTTCACTCAGGTACGACAGCAGGATCAGCGTTCAGACGAACATGAACAATATGTGCTCTCTGCGATGTGATTGTTGTGGTGATGGCTGAGTCGGAGATTGCAAGGGCTGTGCCGAGGGGCGGGAGGGGCGTGGTAGAGGGGGTTGTGCGAGGTATTAGGGCGCTGTGGTGGGCCGACCAGCGGCCCCAATGCTGTGCATGCACAGCATTGGGGCCGCTGGTCGGCCCTCGCAGGTTTCGTCATCGTCTGCCGTGATCATTGTCCAAGTCCACCTTGGCTTGGTAAGTCAACGGAGGGGGCTGCATCGGGATGTTGTCCTGAATCTTTTGTGTCTACTCAGACCTGCGCAGTTTGCTGGCATGTGCCCTGAAATCGTCATCGCCTGCCTTGGCCGTATAGACCATGTTCAACTTGATGTCGGCAATCACCGTAGGGTCGGCAAGCAGTTTCTCGCTGCCTAAAATTTCCAGGGTCCATTGTGAAATGGCACCCGTGCCCTCGAAGGGCAGATAACGGCCGTCGTGGAACATCAGTTCGTAGACCCAGGTGCCTGGGTCATAACCCAACCCATCCTCGGCCACCGTCGATGAAAGTGCGATCTGTTGGTTCACGCTCGGATTGCGCATGACGCGCATGTGATCCTTGCCGGCATCATCGACTTCCTTCTGGTCGATTTCGGATACGCCGATCTTGGCTGGATACAGCGAGCGGGCTGCATCCTTGTCGGCCTCGAGCAAGATGGTACTGCCCGTCTGGGTCAGGGTGGCGCAGAGTTCGTCGAGGCTTGCGTTGGTATTGAGCACAAGGGTCACCGACACGTACTTGAGCTGGCGCAGGTAGTGGCCTGGGTAATTTTTGTCAAAGTCACTGGCCGAGAACGCGAAACTATATACAAGCGATGCAGGGGGCGGGTTCTGCTTTTTGAACACGTTGGCCCATGCGGGCTCGCCCGCATGGGCCTTCAGGCTGAACGATTTCTTGATGGTCAGACGTCGCTCGTTTTTGAGCAGGTATTCATTTTCCATATGCTGCAGGTTCACCAGCAGGGATTCGCCTACCAGCATGCCTTTGTAATTGTTCCGCCAGGCCGTGGTATTGATGAAACTGGTGCGTCGATAGTCGCCGATCTCGTAGCGCCACGCAGCTTCTACCACCAGGCACAAGGAGCGGACGGCATCGTACGCTGCACCGTAGAGATGCTCCTGGCGCGCCACCAGCCAGTTGTAGACCGGGATGATGCAAAAGCCGGTGGTCATGGTCACATAGGCTTCCTTCAGGTTGACCCGATCCTGTTCGCACTGGGCCAGGGCAATGGTGCTGGCCTTGAGCTCGATATTGGTTTCGTCGAGTTGTTGGTCAAGGATCTTGATATCCCACTCAACCTGGCTCTTGTCGAATGCCCACTCGGCTGCCCGGCGGTTGTAGCCGGCTTGGGTCTGGAGTTCATCAGCGATCATGCTCGCTGCATCCGCTGTGGCATATAGCGCCTGGGCAGCTCTGGCCATTGGTGCCGACACATTGTTGCCGCCAATGGCCATCCCATAGATCGTGGGCACGGCGGCTTCCGTCAAACCTGATGCCAGTTCGAACGGTATGCTCATCAGCAAGGCACTGTTTGCCGACCAGGTAAGCCCTGTGGCGGCCTCCTCTTCTGGCGAGCGACCGACATCGATGAGATGACTAAGATAATCGTTCTGTGCGGCGGCTTTGTTTCGGCTGAGCAGCAATGCTTTCTTCCTGGCCTGGATTGCGCTGATGGCCTCTTTCTGCATACGAATGGTAAAGTCGACCATTTTGATGTCCTGCTCCTTGAGCTGCGCCCCAAGGGTGGTGTTGGACTCATCCTCCATCAGTTTCATGTAGTGCCGCCCAAAGTCGGACAACTGCTGGGCCGCAGCTTTGGCGCTGGGTAACAATTGGCGGAAACGATAGTGGGGAACTGGTTGTTTACGGTCTTGATAAGTGATGGGCAGGTTGCTTACGCCGCCCTGCGAACTGTCAAACGCCTCCTGGCCCTCGCTGCTCCAGTCCAGTGGCGGTAGTGTCTTGCCATCCAGCGTGAGCCCATGGCGTAGGTTGTGTAGCCTGTTCTGGAGTGTCTTGCTCAGCTCCAGTACCCGACGGTTGAGCGGCGTGCGGAATGCATTGGAGTCGAGTGAGGCTAAGGTGGTCGCTGTCCAGCGCGATGCGTTGTGGCCCTCGGGTAACGGGCCGAGCAGCTTGAGTGCCTGCTGGTAGCACAGCCAGGCTTGGTTGAGCGTGCTCAGCGTAAGTTGGCGGTAGTAGTGGTCGCCTTGCGCAAGCCAGTTCTCGAGGAAGCCGAGATAGATCGCTTGCTGATAATGCCGGGCTAGTACGAAGACATGGCTTATGGGGTCTACCCCCTGGTGAAGCGTCGAACTCAGGGTGCCCACCTGCGACAGGGGGCGCGTGCACCACGGTGCAGGGCGCCCCGCTTCGTCGGACGCGATTCGGTAGGGGTTAAACAAGTAACGCAGGTACCAGTCTTGCGCCTCTTCGAATTGTTGCTGCTCAGTAAGACGCATGGCAACCATTGCGGGTAGATGAAGGAACAGCTCGCGAAAGTAAAGGGCGTTGGCGCCATGAAAGTCTAGTTCAACTGTGGATGCCGGGGCATCCAACCCGGGTTCTTGAAGTGTCTGCGTATCCCAGGCTAGTACTCGCTGCACGCCTTGGCTGGCGCGTGCGACCAGACGCTTGCCGAACAGGGTATTGAGACGCAGTTTTTCTGTATTGAGAATAGGCGCGAGGCTTTTTGCTTTTGTCAGATCCAGATATTGCGCTTGAGCCGTGTTGCTGGCGATGGATACAGCCCAGAGTTCATCGGTTTTAAGCGCTTTGACCGTAACGCTATAGTCGAGGGAAACCCGCGAGTCAGCTTTGCCCATGGTGAGTTTAAGGATGTATCCAGTGTCCCGTTCAATGTCTAACTCGAATATTTGTGCTTGATTGTGTCCTTGGTCTTGCAGTCTGTAATCGGCGGATTTCAGTGGTGCTTCAGGGGCGTTGGCGAGATAGATGGCGAGCTGTGCATAATTGGAATATCCGGATTTGTCTTTGGCGCTACGGTTCACTGTTACAGCTAGTATGTTGTCAGCGTCAGAGGCAACCCTTGCTTTCACATCCACTAATATGTCTGTGTTCTGAAGCGGGGGGGATGGTTCGCAGCTCACGCTGAAGGGCGCACCGGTATAGGGGTGTTGAAGAGTGGACCTGTTTTTATAGCGTTTTAGTAAATGCTTGATGGTTGACGCCGAGTAGAGGGAGTGAATTGGCTTTTCTTCTATAAGCAGCAGGTCGCGTGCTTCGATGTAGAAGTCAACGCCCTTTTTCAACTCGGTTGTCTCTGGCTTGCTAGTGTCGTACAGCAGCGTGACTAGCCAAGGGTCACCTCGAAGAGCGGCTGCATTGTCGACCACTACAATCAGGCCGGGTTTGAAGTCCATGTTTTTCGCAAAGTTATCAGGGTTCCACTTGCCTTCCCTGTCGAAGCCATCAAGACGCATCAGCTCATTGCTTGTACTCCACGCACCATCACTTTTCTGGAATGCGTAGCGCACGGAAAACTTGCGTTTCTGCTTCAGGGTTTTGGTGGCATCTTCTCCGTCCGGCAAGTCAGTGCTGCTACGTTCCACCCAGAAGACATAGCGACGCCCGGCAATGACCACCGGGCGTATGGCGTCGTAGTTGTCGGTGCTTTTGGAGAGTTCGTCGGTTGCAGCCAGCCCGACTTTCTGCCATTCGCTCCAGGCCAAGGGGCTCAACCGCTCCTTATTGTCGCGCATCCCCATGTCGAGAGTTCGCCAGTAATACTCGTAGGGCGTGGTATTGGTCTTGGCGATCAAGTGATAGGTGTCGCGCTTGGGGTCATGACCATCCAGATAACCGCTGACCACCTGCAGGTTGCTGACTCGCTCGAACTTGGTCAGATAGTTGAAAATGGCCGTTTGCAACAAAGCGGTGTCCATCCTGCCTTGGTTGAGCTCGGCCTCCAGCTCTTGAAATGCCACGCTCTTGTTGGGCCGGTTGGCGTAGTAGATGAGGTTGGCCGGGTGGTTGCGTTGGTCCCTGTCGCGCTTCCATGTAGCGTATAGCCCAAGTTTGCTCTGCCACTGCACTAGGCTGGCAGCTGAAGGTGTGGTTTCGTCGTACCCGGGCTCCAACTTTGCGTACAGTTGTGAAAGGTAATACTGCAGGCTGCTGATGGCCTGGTTGAGCAGCGTAGTGCTGACAGCGCTGCTGACACGGATATCGCACAAGCAATAGCTCGACAGGTCGTCCAGCGAGGTGAAGGTGGCCTCGGTGGTGGCTGTGCCAGTGGGCCAGTATGCGATGAGGTAACCAGCAAGCGCATCGCGCCAGTGTTCGCGGGTCTGCTTGTCGACGCATTCACGAAGCCCGTCATCGGCACCCGCCAGTAGCAATTGGCTGATGCTTTCGTACTCAAGGTAGGGCGCTGTTTCGTCTAGTTCGGTAAGGCCCAGTAGTGACGAGCATGCCAAGCCGGTTCTGCTGCTGAGTGTTTTCAGGCGAAGGATGAAGTCGATGTCGCTGATCGTGCAGGGCACGCAAGGGATACCGACTTCGCGCTTGACCGTATGAGGGCGTTCAGCCAGCGCTTCGAGGGTAAGTGGAGAAAACCGATAAGTAGGGAATTTTCTAGCTCGTGCTTTCCATTTTTCCGGAAAGTAAGCTCTTTTATATTGGTCCTGGGTTAGCAGGAGAGGCCCGGGGTATTTGATGGTGAAGTCTGCCAGTTTATCGATAAAGTCTTGAGTGCCTTCGTTGGCGTAACGGTAGGCGCCTGCCGGACGAACGACGAACAAAGCAAACAGATAGGAGAGGTCATATTCATTGTACTTACTGAGCCCTGCTTCGGACAATGTTTCCAGGAAGTCGTTAAATGTCGGCCTGTTATCCTCGACCCATTGTTTGGTCGGAACGCAGGGGCAGGCATCCATGACTTCGCTTTCGTCCCAGTCAATCAACACCGCTAATGCTTTGGCCGCCTCTGCCACTTTAGTTTCTGCCGTGCTGGCGCGATGCCTGGATAGAAAGTCGATGGCATCAGGTTCATCTGCGCCTGCTATCTTGCACCGCTCAACCCATTCGCCGAAGCGACTGAGCTGATAACAAAGGTCCAGGTTCACATCGTCTAAGGAGCCCTTCTCCAAGTCGAACCACTCAGGATGGTCACAGAGTGCATGTATTGCACCCGGGCTCAAGCGTAACAGTATGCTCAATGCGCAGCGGCGCTCGAGCTTGAACCACAATTGGGTCGCTGTGCGCTTTGCTTCAGGCGTGCTGTTCACATCGGTAATTGCGCGGGCTGCCTCCAGAACGTTCTTTGCCCAGGTATCGGCCCAACGCAGGAGCGGCAGGGCATGTTGTGTGGTAAGCCCAGAACTCTTGGGTTGGGAGCCAAACACACTTACCAGCAATTGAGCAGCCAGTTCCTGCTGCCGGTTAGCCGTGCTCCTGGGCGAAAGCACTTCTTCGATGGCGTGAGACTGCTCTTTGAGGGTGTTCAGCAACTTGCTGTGCAGAGCCACTTCCGCGGACGGGACAGGTGCTAAGGCCTCCAACAATGCACTCGGTGCGATGCGCTGCTCGCGCAGCCATTGATCGAGGTTGCTCAAGGCGACCAAGGTATCCAGCATATCCGTGGCTGCCTGATCGTCGATAACTGGGGTTCCGGCCAGCTGGGCCATCACGTCGCAACCCGTGGTGGCCAGCAATGCCGCCAAAGCGCTGGCTTCCTGGGGGGAGCGTTTGAACAGCCGATGCAGGCGGCTTTGGCGGTATAGAGAGGACAGCAGCGGCAGTGATACAGAAAGTTCACTTGCCCCAAGCGCTTGCTTGGCTCGTGCCAGATAAGCCAGGGTTGTCTGTTCGTCTGCGCCCACTGCCTTGGCAAACGCGGGTAGCACTTTGAATTGGCCGTCGGCACCATCGGCTGGATCGAGCGTTCGGCCGTCGAGTATCAACGTGTCGAGCGTGTCGGGCCGGCCTGCCCCCGGGCCATCCAGCACCCGGTCTAGCATGGCGACCTGATCGCCAACGCCATATGGGCAGATCTCGCACACCAGGGCGCTGAACTGTTCGGCGCTGATGCCATAGGTTTCGTTCAGGTAGCGATACACCCCAAAGGCGCGCAGGGCGGCAGGCGTCAGATGCCAGTCCTTGAACAACTTGACTTGTCCTATGGCACCCAGGATCGACATCAGCAAATGATCCACAACGCTGAAAGGCAACCCGAGTTCCCTTTGCAGGTGGATCATCTGGTACATGCGTGACAAACAGTCGTAATCGATCATGTCGAACTGCGCCTTGATGCCGGCCCCTGTGTTCGCATCTTTGATCGCCAGGCGTGTCTTTCTCCGCGCATTGATGTAGGCCGCACCGTTGTGGAACCTGCTGATGGTCGGGGCGTTTGCGGGGCGATAGGCGCGGGCATCGTGCACGAGGGTGTTGGCGGACTTCGCGTTGTCATCGACCCCAGCCACGGTAAGCATCTCCAGCACCTGCTCTAAGCTAAGGCCGGTTCGCTGGCAGAAGGTTTCGACGTCCAGTAGTGCGGCTTTCGCGGCTTCGGCGTCGAGATCGTCCATGCCATACCATTTGCGCCACTGATCGCCAGTAAGACGCAGTGCTTTTTCCTCCAGCAGCAGTGCCTGTAGCGCCGGGCCGAAGCCGCTGGCGTTGCGCATGGTCTGGCGCAGCTCATCGGTTCGCAGGTTCTGGTAACAGAAACCGGGGTAGCTGTACGTTGCCTTCTGCAGCAATTCGAAGTGCGGGATCTTCCTGTGCCTGAGCAGTGCCTTGATCTGTTCGTGGGCATAGTTATACGGCAGGTTGGCATGCTGACCGGCGTTCGCCAGCACCTCGGGCAAATAGGCCGTGGCGCCTGCGCGAGCCTGGGCATTGCGTGCGAGGCTGCGGATGGCCAGGGCCAATGCGCTGGCCGGTTGCTCCAGCTGCGCGGGGTCGAGCAGCAGTTCGCCGATGTCCGGCCGGCGTTGCGCCAGTAACTGGCGGGCGCTGGAGGTGCTGGTTTGCTCCAGCTCCAGGGCCTGCTGGTACAACGCATGCAGGTAGGCGATGGGCCCGGTGTTCGACTCAGGTGCATCGGGGTCACAGGGGTTGGCCAACTGTTCTGGGAACAGTTTGGCGTAGGTGTGGGCTTTGGCGGATTGTTTGCTCATACGGATGTGCTCCCAGGTGAATGCAGATCGTCATTGCGATACGACACTGTTGGGAGTATTGGGAGAGCAGCGCGAGGGTGACAACTGGCAAAAGTATCAGGTCGATGCCTGAGCGGAATCTGAAAGGCTGAGGTGGTGAGGGGCGACGCGTGTATGAATATCTCGCGCGACCCTCCTGGCGCGATACCCGCCTGCAAGAGCGTAGTGAGGGGCCGCACAGCGGCCCTACTTGAATTTAGCCATTACGCACTGCGGTACGCGCATGATGCTTGCTGCGTACAAACTGGTAGGTCACCGCCAGCAGCACAAACCAGATCGGCGTCACCACCAGCGCCGAGCGGGTGTCGGCTTCCAGGCTCAGCAGCACCAGAATGCCGGCGAAGAACGCCAGGCACACGTAGCACATGAAGCGCCCGCCGGGCATCTTGTAGTTCGAGGCTTGATGCAGCGACGCGCGGTTTTTGCGGTAGCTCAGGTACGACAGCAGGATCAGCGTCCAGACGAACATGAACAGCACCGCCGACACCGTGGTCACCAGGGTGAAGGCTTCGACCACATCAGGCACCAGGTAGATCAGCACCGCGCCCAGCAGCAGGCAGGTGCAGGAGAAGTACAGGCCGTTGGCCGGCACCGAGCGGCGCGAGAGTTTCTCGAACGCTTTGGGGGCATCGCCTTCCTGGGCCAGGCCGAACAGCATGCGGCTGGTGGAGAACACGCCGCTGTTGGCCGAGGACGCCGCCGAGGTGAGCACCACGAAGTTGATGATGCTGGCCGCTGCCGGCAGGCCGGCCAGCACGAACAGCTCGACGAACGGGCTCTTGCCCGGCACCACGTCGCGCCACGGCGTTACCGCCATGATTGCCAGCAAGGCCAGCACATAGAACACGATGATGCGGATCGGGATCGAGTTGATCGCCCGGGGCAGGGTGCGCTCCGGGTCCTTGGCTTCAGCGGCGGTGGTGCCCACCAGCTCGATGCCGACAAAGGCGAACACCGCAATCTGGAAGCCGGCGAAGAAGCCCATCATGCCGTGCGGGAACATGCCGTCGTCGTTCCACAGGTTGGCCACGCTCGCGGTGGCGCCGCCCGGCGACTGGAAGCCGGTGATGACCATGTACAGGCCGGTAACCACCAGGCCCAGAATGGCGACGATCTTGATCAGCGCGAACCAGAACTCCAGTTCGCCGAACATCTTCACCGTCACCAGGTTCAGCGACAGCAGCACCGCCACGCAGGTGAGCGCGGGTATCCACTGCGGCATGTCGGGGAACCAGAACTGCGAGTAGGCGGCGATTGCCACCACATCGGCGATACCGGTCACCACCCAGCAGAACCAGTAGGTCCAGCCGGTGAAATAGCCAGCCCAGGGGCCGAGCAGGTCGGCGGAGAAGTCGATGAACGACTTGTAGTTGAGGTTCGACAGCAGCAGTTCGCCCATGGCGCGCATGACGAAGAACAGCATGAAGCCGATGATCATGTAGACGAAGATGATCGACGGGCCGGCCAGGCTGATGGTCTTGCCCGAGCCCATGAACAGGCCGGTACCGATGGCGCCGCCGATGGCGATGAGCTGGATATGGCGGTTGGTCAGATTGCGTTGCAGGTGCTGGTCGCCAGCCTGCGGTGAAGAGGGTTGGGTCATTGGCTGCATTCCATTGAGTGTCAGTCTTCTTGTACGAGCTAGCCGATAAGGCTAACACGCCCGTTCCAGATAGGGGCGTGACAGATCGACACTGGTTTTTGGGGTGTAGGAGCGGCCTTGTGTCGCGAAGGGCTGCGAAGCGGCCCCGGGATCTGAGCAGCACGCACAATCGCTGGGGCCGCTGCGCGCCCCATCGCGGCACAAGGCCGCTCCTACAAGGGGAAGTGCTCAGGCGTTGGCAATCGCCCGGCGCCGCACAACCAGGCTGTCGGCCACCCACATCACCAGCATCGACACCCCCACCAGCGGGAACAGCACACCCAGCACCAGCATCACCGCAACGGCAGTCTTCCAGCGCGGCAGGTCATGGCGCAGCGGCGGTACGCCCAAACCGCCCTGGGGCCTACGCTTCCACCACATCACCAGCCCGCTCACCGAACCCAGCAGGATCATCAGGCACACCAGCAGGATGATGACCTGGTTCAGCGGGCCGAACAGCTTGCCCTCGTGCAGCATCACGCCAAGCTCGGTGGCCCGTGCCACCGGGCTGTAATGCTGCCAGCGCACATCGGCCAGCACCTTGCCGGTGTATTGGTCGACATGCAGGGTGGCATCGTTGCGCGGGTCGTCGGCGAACACGGCAATGGTGAACACCCCATCGGCACTGGTCGGCAGGGTGATGCTATAGCCGGGCTCGACCTGGCCACGGGTTGCCACATCCTCGACCTGCTGCAGGGTCACCTGAGGCGCTGCCGGGCCTTGGTCCATCACATGGTGGCCAGCGTGCTCGGCATGGGCGCCGGAGGCCGGCATCGGGGTGTTTTCCACCGCCCACGGCACGGTCTGGCGGTGGGCGTTGTTGAGGTCGCGCGCCGCTTTGTCAGACTTGGGCACGGCATTCCACATGGCCGCCGGAAAGCGGTTCCACAAATCGGCGTACTGCTTGCCCCACAGGCCAGTCCAGGTCATGCCGCTGAGCAGCATCAACAGCAACAGCGCCGAGCCCCAGAACCCGGTAACGGCGTGCAGGTCGCGCCACAGCACGCGCCCGCGGGCGCTGAAACGTGGCCACAGCACACCTGCGCGGCTTCGCCCGCGCGGCCACCACAGGTACAGCCCCGACACCACCAGCACGATGCCCCAGCCCGCGGCCAGCTCCACCAGCCGGTCGCCGACGGTGCCGACCATCAGCTCGCCGTGCAGGGCGCGGGCGATGGCTTGCAGGTTCTGCTTGCCGTCCTGCTCGCCCAGCAACCGTGCGCTGTAGGGGTCGATGAAGACGTTGAGCTCGCGGCCTGCGTCATGCACCACGAACTGCGCGCTGCGCTCGGCGTTGACCGGTGGCAGGTACTGGCCGATATGCGCCTGTGGATAGGTTTGCTGCACCCTGGCCATCAGGGTGTCGGCGCTTTGCCGGTGCTCGCCGGCGTCGACCACCATTAGCTCGCGGTACAGCAGCGGGTCGAGCTGCGGCTTGAACAGGTAGATGATCCCGGTGAGCGCCAGCAGGATCATGAACGGTGCAACGAACAGCCCTGCGTAGAAGTGCCAGCGCCAGGCCAGGTTGTAGAACGATACCGCTGGTTTGCTCATGGAGCCTCCCGTGTTGCCAGCAGGGCGCGGTCAGGCCCGCGCCCCTTATTGTTGTCAGAAGCTGATGTCGACTTTGGTCCAGAAGGTCCGGCCAGGTTCGTTGACCGCGCGCGGGTCATCCGCCGGGTAACCGAACCCGGCGTTGCCGGCAAGGTTCAGGTGCTCGGCGTAGGCTTTGTCGAACAGGTTGTCGACGCCGGCGCTGAGCTTGAGGTTGCGGTTGACCTTGTACGCGCCGTTCAGCGAGAACACGCCGAAACCACCGCTCTTCTGGTAGTCCTTGCCGACCACGTTGCCCTGGTTTTCAGCGATGCGGTTTTGCGCCGAGACCAGCCGCCACAGGCTGCCGACGCTCCAGTCGTCGCGGCTGTAGGTCAGGCCCAGGCGGCTTTCCAGCGGTGGCATCTGCGGCAGCGCCTTGCCGTCGCTGCTGTTCTTGCCCCAGGCGTAGGCCAGGGTAGCATCGGCCTTCCAGTGCTCGGTGAGCTTGTAGCCTGCGCCCAGTTCGCCGCCCATGATACGCGCGTCGACGTTTTGTGCCTGGGTGCTGCTCATGCCCATCATGCCGGTGCGGTAGTCGAACAGGATGTAGTCGCGGATCTGCCCGACATACCCCGAGGCCCAGGCGTCCAGCCGTTCACCCTGGTACTGGATACCGAAGTCCAGCTGGGTGGTTTTCTCCGGCTTGATGCTGTCGAAGGCATTGGCCGAGCCTGCCGGGCCTTGGTCGGGGGAGAACAGCTCCCAGTAGTCAGGGAAGCGCTGGGCGTGGCCGAGGCCGATGTAGGTGGTGGCCGAAAGCGCCGCCAGATCATGCTCGTAGCGCACGAAGCCGCTGGGCAGGGTGTCGGCGCGGGTGTTGCCTGAGGTGGCGCTGTCGCTACGGAAGTCCTTGGCCGAGGAGCGGTCCAGACGGGCCCCGGTGATCAGCCGGTCAGCGCCGGTGGCGTACCAGGTGAGCTCGCTGAAGGCGCCGTAATTGTGGAAGTCGGCGTCCTTCTCCCAGGCTTTGTCC
Organism: Pseudomonas sp. SWRI51; assembly: GCF_014268825.1. Lineage (NCBI taxonomy): Bacteria > Pseudomonadati > Pseudomonadota > Gammaproteobacteria > Pseudomonadales > Pseudomonadaceae > Pseudomonas > Pseudomonas sp. SWRI51. The sequence continues at coordinate 25,965 of NZ_JABWRG010000042.1, forward strand.
TTGTAGGTGTCGACGCCCATGGCGCTGCGTGCGCGGTGCTCGTTGGTCTGCGCGTCGATGCCGCTGATCAGCTGCACGTCGGCCCAGCGCCAGGTGGCCTTGATGCGTGCGCCCAGGGTGCGGCGGTCGACGGCCGCGGCCATGGGCCCGGCCATCATGCCGGTGCCCGAGGGCGTACGCAGGCTGTAGTTGTCCATCACATGGTCGGCGTAGTTGTAGTAGACCTGCGCCTCGACCTTGTCGAGCACCTCGCCGAGGTTGGACTTTTCAAAGCGCAGGCCAAGGCTTTCGCGCTTGAACTGAGCACCATCCATGCCGCGCCCGGCATAGCGCGACTCGCCATCGCCCTTGCCTGCGGTCAGCTCCAGCAGGGTGTCGGCGTCTGGCGTCCAGCCGAGGCTGACGTCGCCGTTCCACTTGTCCCAGCGTGACGGCACGGTGTCGCCGTTGCCATCTTCGTAGTCGTCCGAGCGTGACTGGTTGCCGACGAAGCGCACATAACCCAGGCGGTTGCCGGCCGCAGCGTCGAGCACCTTGTCGAAACGGCCGTTGGAGCCGGCCATCAGGCTGGCATTGACCCGGCTGCCGAGGGCGCCGAACTGCTCCGGCTCACGCTCGAACAGTACCGTGCCGGCCGAGCCGCCGGGGCCCCAGATCACGCTTTGCGGGCCTTTGATCACGGTGAGGCGGTCGTAGGTTTCCGGCGAGATGTACGAGGTCGGCGCGTCCATCCGGTTGGGGCAGGCGCCGAGCATCAGGCCGCCGTTGGTGAGGATATTCAGGCGCGAGCCGAACATGCCGCGCAGCACCGGGTCGCCGTTGGTGCCGCCGGCGCGGATCGCCGAAAAGCCGGGGATGGTCTTGAGGTAGTCGGCGCCGTCGCTGGCGGGCACCGGCTGGCGTGGGTCCTTGGGGTTGGTGACCACGGTCAGCGGCGAGCTGGGGGCGATGGCGGTGATGACCGTCGGGCTTAGCTCGGGGGCGTCGTGCTGGTGGCCCTCATGGCCGGTTTCGACGGCCAGGGCCAGGGGCGCGAGCAATGTGCCGCACAGCACGGCGATGCTGCCGCGCAGCGAAAGAGTGGGTGCAAAAGTACAGCTGGACATAGTGATTCCAGTCGATCAGGCAGATAAAAGCGCGAAGCCTTCGTGGCTACGTGCGTTTTGAGGTGTTGTCAGGCGCTGGTCGAATGGGGTGGGGCGCGGCTGCGCGCGCCGGGAAAGATAGCCTGCCGGGCGTGGCCCTGGCGCGTCGCGACTAACAGTGGGGTATGGGCAGGGGCGCTGCTCAGGCTCAGCGGGCTCAGGGTTTGCGGCAGGGTGGGGCAGTTGAACAGCAGGCTGCAGTAACCGCACTTTTCCCACATCACATGCAGCTGGCCATCGTTGCCGCGGCCCTGGTGATGGGCCTCGCCGTGGCCGTGCTGCATCGGCATGTCCATCGGCATGGACATGGACATGCCGGCGTGGTGCTCCATCGGCATCGACTGGGAAACCAGCGGGCCGATGAAGATCATCCACATGGCGAACAGGCTCAGCCAGCCGCCACCGACGCGCCTGCGGTCAGGGCGGGTGCTGCGGGCGGAGCTGTTGCGCGGCAGGCTCACGATGAGCGCCAGGGCTTGGGTCAGTGCGCGTGCTGGGTGCTGGGTTGCTCAGCGGGCGGTTGCTGCTGCACGGCGACCTGCACGGTGATGTCACCGGCTTTCTCGAAGTGCAGGGTCAGGGGGAAGCGCTTGCCGTCGGTCAGCAGGCTGCGGTCCTTGGGCTGCATGATCATCACGTGGTAGGCGCTGGGGGCGAAGGTGACATCCTTGCCTGCGGGCACAACGACTGATGGCACCTGTTGCATTTTCATGGCGCCTGCGGCGGTCATGCTGTGCTCGTGCAGTTGCGCGTCGTTGCTGATGGGGGTGTCTACCGACAGCAGGCGATCATCGCTTTTGCCGTTGTTGTGCACCACGAAGTAGGCCGCGACATTGGGCGCATTGGGCGGCAGTGCCAGCGACCAGGGGTGGGCAATGTGCAGGTCGCCGACGCTGTATTCATGGGCATTGGCGAACGCGCCGGGCAGCATGAGGGCGGCCAGGACAAGGGCTTGCTTGAGCATGTGGATTCTCCGATCGGTTGAGGTTCAGGCAGAACGCGTGAAGGTCTCAGGCCAGCGGAGAGGCACGGGGGTTGAGCGCAGGCCAGAGCTGGCGCGGCGTCGGTTGGTAGTCGGCAAGTGCCGGGGCGTGGCCTGTGGCCGGCAGCGGCGGGGTGTGCAATTGCGCAGCATGGCCCGGCAGGGCCAGCAAAGGCGCCGCGCCCGAGCAGCACCAGCAGTTCATCATGCTGGCGCTGTCGTCGCTTTGCGAGCCGAGGTCGATCTTGGCCAGGGCCTGCACATCGACCTTGCTCTTGTTCGCCATGCTCGAACAGAAAGCCCCCCACAGCAGCTGCTCGGCCGGGCCTTTGGGCGCGGCCGCAGACAGCGGCATGGCCAGCAGGTTGAACAGCACTGCGAAGCAGGCTATCCAGGCGATGTGCCAACGTGGGGGCATGGAGAGATCCGGTCAGGAATCGTGGCGGCTATTGTACGGCGGAGTATAGGTAAAAACCCCGGGGTGCGGTGAAGTGCCGCAGTTGAACCCTCACGCGCACAACGCTTGCAAACGCACCGCTATTGGCCATGGAGCCAGGCAAGCCTGTACCGGCCTCGCCCAGCCCCTATATCGATGCCGTTTACGCGGTCACTGTAGGAGCGGCCTTGTGCCGCGATGGGCTGCGAAGCAGCCCCAGCGATTCTGCAGGGTGCTCAGATCCTGGGGCTGCTTCGCAGCCCTTTCGCGACACAAGGCCGCTCCTACACAATCTAAAGCGACTTGCCTGAAACCATCGAGTCTCCCAGACTCAATCAGGCCTTGCCGCGGCCCATCAAGCCGCGCACGGTTTCCTGCAGGTCAGCAGGCAATACCACAACCTTGGCGTTGTCGCTGCTGGCCAGACTCTCCATGGCACCGATATAACGCTCACCCAGCAGGTACATGGCCGGCACGGTCTCGCTGCCTACCGCATCCTTGACCAACGAGATGGCGCGCGCCGAAGCTTGCGCCAGGCTGATCTGCGCCTCGGCATCGAGCCGTGCCGACTGCAGGCGTGCTTCAGCTTCCAGAACGGCGGCCTGCTTGGCGCCTTCGGCACGGGTCACTTCCGCTTTACGTTCACGCTCGGCGGCGGCCTGGCGTTCCATGGCCACCTGCATGCTTGGCGATGGCTTGATGTCCTGGATTTCAACCGAGCGCACAGTCACGCCCCAGTCTTCGGTCTGCTCGGACATTGCCTCGCGCAGGCGTGCCTTGATCTGCTCGCGGCTCGACAGCGCTTCATCGAGTTCCATGGCGCCGACGATTGCGCGCAGCGAGGTCATGGTCAGGCTGGTAACGGCGAACGAGAAGTTCTGCACCCCGTAAGAGGCCTTCTGCGGGTCGATCACCTTGGCAAAGCACAGGGCGTTGGCGACGATCACCGCGTTGTCCTTGGTGATGATTTCCTGTTGCTGCACATCCAGGATGATGTCCTTGGTCGGCAGGCGGTAGGCCACAACGTCCATGTACGGGATGACGATGTTCAGGCCTGGCTTGAGGGTGCTGTGGTAGCGGCCCAGGCGCTCGACGATCCACTCCTCGCCTTGGGGCACGATGCGTACGCCTTTGAAGACGGTGATCAAGACGAAAGCGGCGAGGGTGCCGACGATGATAAGGGTGTTCATGTATGCAACTTCCTGTCAGTACGGGGTTCAGGCGGGGGTAACGCGGGCAGTATTGCCTTCTACGGCGGCCAGGCGCACGCGCTGGCCGGCGGCTATGTCGCTATCGGCGACACAAATCCATTCTTCGTTGCCAAGTATCGGTTTCTGGAAACGCACGCGGCCTTTCTGGAACGGCGAGACACTGGCAGTCAGCAGGCCGACTTCGCCAATCACGCTGTCGGCGGTCCAGCGCACATCCGGCTTTTTGCGGAACACCTTGAACCACACCACGGTGGTGATCGAGGAGAACACGATCCACAGCAAACCCTGCATATCCAGTTGCAGGCTTGGGGCGAGCAGAGCGACCAGCGACACCAGCACGGCACCGATGCCGAACCAGAGAATGAAGAACGTGGGCAGGACCAGTTCCAGCAAGATCAGGGCTACGCCGAAGACGAGCCAGATCCACCATTGCATTTCCATATGGGTGGGCCTTCCAGTTGAGGGGCGCTGAGTTTACGCCAAGAGCAAGGCCCTAGGCCATCAGGCTTGTCTTACGAGGTTGCGCGGCTTGCCAGCGCGGGCAGTTAGAGCCAGTCCTCCACACGCAGGCCCGGCACGCGCTGAAATTCGCGCAGGTTATTTGTGACCAGAACAAGACCGAGCGCCCTGGCATGGCCGGCGATCATCTGGTCATAGGGGCCAATGGGTGTTCCTGCCTTTGCCAGTTCGGCGCGCAGTTGTGCCGTGTGTGCGGCCCCCGATTGGTCATAGTCGAGGACCTCCAACCGTGCCGCAAAGCCTTCAACCACCGCAAGATTGCGTGCTGGCGCGGCGGACTTTTCGGCGCCGTAGACCAGCTCCATCAGCGTCACTGTGCTTATGGCCAGTTGCCCATGGTGGCGGTTGAAAGCATCGCGAACCTGCTGGGGTTTGCTCTTGATGGTGTAAATGCAGATATTGGTGTCAAGCATGTACTTGAGCATCAGAACCCTTCTCGCTCCTGATCGGCAGGTTGATCGCGGCTGGCCATGTAGTCTGCAGTGACGTCGTCACCCTCGAACCAGCTGTCCCACGCTTCGCCTGCAGGCGAGATGACACGGGTGCGCCCAATGGCGATGATATCCACGCGGGTCACGTTATCGGGTAGGGCGAGCGCCTTTGGCATGCGGATGGCCTGGCTACGGTTGCTTTTGAAGATTGCACCTTGCTCCATGATCGGTCTCCGTTAAAGCGCAAAAGTATGTCCGAAGTTTATGATACGGGCTGGATATGTCAATGGGATATACCGCCACCCTTCAGCCTTGGACTTACTCCAAGGCCCTTATCAATGCCGCTGGCTCATCAAAGGCACGCTCCACCTCCGGCAGCTGCGGCCGCTTGAGAATCAGCACCGGCACGCCGCGCTCACGCGCCACTTCAAGCTTGGGTTCTGTCGCCGTGCTGCCACTGTTCTTGCTGATCAGCACGTCCACCTGGCGGCGTTCGAAGAGCGCGCGTTCGCCCTCGAGGGTGAACGGGCCGCGGGCGCCGATCACCTCGCAACGGGCGTTGCCGGGGCAGGCTTCGAGGGCGCGCAGGGTCCAGAACTGCTGCGGCGGGATTTCGTCCAGGTGCTGCAACGGCTCGCGCCCCAGCGTGAACAGCGGCCGGCGGAAGGGCGCCAGGGCTTCGATCAGGCCGGCCCAGTCGTCAACCTCTCGCCAGTCATCGCCCGGCTGCGGCTGCCATGCCGGGCGGTGCAGCGCCCAACAGGCAACGCCGGCGCTGCGCGCAGCCAGGGCGGCGTTGGCGCTGATCTGCGCGGCATAAGGGTGGGTGGCATCGATCAGCAGCTCGATATGCTGCTCGCGCAGAAAGTGCGCCAGGCCTTCGGCACCGCCGTAGCCGCCGACTCGTACCTGGCAGGTGAGGTCCTGCGGCACGCGGCCAACGCCGGCCAGGCTGTAGATGTGCTGGGGCCCCAGCGTGCGAGCGATGGCCAGCGCTTCGGTCACCCCACCGAGCAACAGGATGCGCCCGCTCATGCCACGCCCGCCGTGCCGACAATGCCGCCCTGGCGGTCGATGGCGAATACCTCCACCTGCACCTGCGCTGGCACCACGCTGCGGGCAAAGGCCAGGGCGTGGCGGCAGACTTCATCGCCCAGGGCGATGCCCGCTGCGTGCGCCAAGGCCAACGCCTGCTGGCTGGTATTGGCGCCGATGATCGCCTGTTGCAGCGCCGCATCGGCACCGATGGCGGCAGCCCAGCCGGCCAATTGCGGCAGGTCGATGCTGGAATGGCGGCTGTGCAGGTCCATGTGGCCTGCGGCCAGTTTGCTGACTTTGCCGAAGCCGCCGCACAGGCTCAGGCGCGCTACCGGCACCTTGCGCACGTGCTTGAGCACGGCGCCGACAAAATCGCCCATCTCGATCAGGGCGATTTCCGGTAGGCCGTAGACACGGCGCATGGTGTCCTCGCTGGCGTTGCCGGTGCAGGCGGCGATATGGCTGTAGCCGTTGGTGTGGGCCACATCGATGCCTTGGTGAATCGAGGCAATGTAGGCGGCGCAAGAGAACGGCCGGACGATGCCGCTGGTGCCCAGAATCGACAGCCCGCCGAGAATACCCAAGCGCGGGTTCATGGTTTTCAGCGCCAGCGCTTCGCCGTCGCGCACGTTCACCGTGACCTCGAAGCCGCCGCTGTAGCTACAGTCGCAGGCCAGTTGTTGCAGGTGCTCGGTGATCATCCGCCGTGGCACCGGGTTGATCGCAGGCTCCCCCACCCCCAGCACCAGCCCCGGCCGGGTTACGGTGCCAACGCCGACGCCAGCCACAAAGCGCACGCCGGGTTCGGCCAGCAGCCGCACCTGGCTGTACAGCAAGGCGCCATGGGTAACGTCGGGGTCATCGCCGGCATCCTTGAGGGTGCCGGCTTCGGCGTGCTCGCCGGCCAGGCGGCAGAACTCCAGGCGCATCTGCACCACCTTGCCCTTGGGCAGGGTGATGGCGACCGCGTCGTGCTGCTGGCCGGTCAGCAGCAGGCGTGCAGCCGCGAGGCTGGTGGCGGTGGCGCAACTGCCGGTGGTCAGGCCGCTGCGCAGGGGCGCGGGCTGTTCGCGGGTTTCTTCACGCATCGAAGGGTTTTACCACCTCGAGCAGGGTGATCGGCAAGGCCTGGCGCCAGGTGTCGAAGGCGCCCAGCGGCTGGGTGTGGGCGATGTGGATGCGGGTCAGCTCACCGCCGTGGGCATCGCGAAACTGAGCAAGCACCCCCTCGCTCTGCAAGGTGACGGCGTTGGCCACCAGCCGGCCACCCGGGCGCAGGCGCTCCCAGCACAGGCCGAGCACGCCTTCGCGGGTAACGCCGCCGCCAATGAACACGGCATCGGGTTGCTCCAGCGCCTCCAGGGCCTGTGGCGCCTTGCCGCGAATCAGTTGCAGGCCCGGTACGCCAAGGGCATCGCGGTTGTGCTCGATAAACCCCTGGCGGCCTTCGTCGGCCTCGATGGCCAGGGTGCGGCAACTGGGGTGGGCGCGCATCCACTCGATGCCAATCGAGCCGCAGCCTGCGCCGACGTCCCACAGCACCTCGCCGGGCTGCGGCGCCAGGCGTGCCAGGGTGATGGCGCGGACATCGCGCTTGGTCAGTTGCCCGTCATGCCGGAAGGCGCTGTCCGGCAGGCCGGCGACACGCGGCAGGCGCAATGCATTGGGCGCGGCCAGGCAGTCGATGGCGACCAGATTGAGCGCGGCGATATCGCCGTGCGGCCAGTCCTCGGCGGTGCCCGCCAACTGGCGTTCAGCGGCGCCGCCCAGATGCTCGAACACCTGCAACCGGCTCGGGCCGAAACCCCGCTCGCACAGCAGCGCGGCGATGGCAGCGGGGCTGTGTTCGTCGTTGCTCAGCAGCAAAAGGCGCAGGCCGCTGAACAAATGGCCGTTGAGTACCGCCAGCGGGCGCGCCACCAGCGATACCACCTGCACATCCTGCAATGCCCAGCCCAGGCGGGCGGCGGCAAGCGCACATGAGGACGGCATCGGCAGCACCTGCATGGCAGCAGCGGGCACGTGCCGGGCAAGGCTTGCGCCCACGCCGTAGAACATCGGGTCGCCGCTGGCCAGCACGCACACCGGCTCACCCTGCAAGGCCAGCACCGGTTCGAGGGAGAACGGGCGCGGCCATGGCAGGCGTTCGCCGCCGATGCAGCGTGGCAGCAGGGCCAACTGGCGAGGGCTGCCGAAAACCCGTGTGGCCGCCAGCAAGGCGCGCCGGGCCTGCTTGCCCAAGCCGCTGAAACCGTCTTCGCCGATGCCTATTACTGTCAGCCAGGGGGCCATCTGTTCCTCGTCATGGGGTGTGCATCGGGCCGCCGCAGGGGCAGGTTTTCACGATGCGTCGACCACCGGCTTTTCATGCCGCCGGACAAAGCAGGCATAATACCGCGCCTTCTATACTCAAGCGCGTTTTCACGATTGCCGGATGCCCCTTTGAAGCAAGCCCAGCCCACTGATCGTTCGCCTCGCCCCTCGGCCTGCCCGGGGTTGTGGCGCATCGTCGCAGCGCGTGATGGCGGCATCTGCCGCATCAAACTGGCCGGCGGGCTGCTTCTGGCCGAGCAAGCCGAAGCGGTAGCCCTGGCCGCCGAGCGCTACGCCGGGGGCGTGATCGAGGCAACCAACCGTGCCAACCTGCAAATCCGCGGCATCGGCGCTGATCACGCAGGGCTGATCGAGCACCTGCTGGCGGCAGGCCTGGGCCCGCGTGATGCCGCTGGCGACGATGTGCGCAACCTGATGCTCAGCCCGCTGGCCGGGCTCGATGCGGGCATGCTGTACGACACCCAGCCATTGGCCGGGCAGATTCTGCACCTGCTCGAAACCACCCCGCGCCTGCATCAGTTGTCGGCCAAGTTCGCCGTCCAGCTCGACGGGGGTGAGCACCTGGCAATGCTCGAGCACCCCCATGACCTGTGGTTGTCGGCCATTCGCCAAGGCGCGCAAACCTGGCTGTGCTTTGGCCTTGCCGGCTGCCCGGCGCATGGCCCGGCGCTGGGCATGGTGCCGGCAGAGCAGGGCCTGGCGTTGGTGCGTGCGGTGCTTGAGCGTTTTCTTGACCTGGCGACCCCGGAGCAAGCCCGCATGCGCCAGTTGCTGGCCGATTACCCGGTGGCGCGTTTTCTCCAAGGGCTGTCTGTGCGCTTCAGTGACGCCCCTGCCGGCTGGCGGCGCACGACGGCCCACAGCCCATGGCTGGGCGTATTGGCGCAGCACCCAGGCACCGCGCTGGGCGTGGCCCCGCCCTTGGGCCGGTTGACCCCCGCCATGCTGCGCGCCCTGGCCGCGATTGCCCGCCAGTGGGGCGATGGCAGCCTGCGCCTGACCCCGTGGCAGAGTGTGATTATCCCTTCGCTGGCGCCGCGTCAGGCCGACCAGGCCGTGCAGGCGCTGGCCGCGCAGGGCATGCTCTGCGCGACAGACCACCCGCTGGCGCAGGTGACCGCCTGCACCGGCGCCAGCGGCTGCGCCAAGGGCTTGGCCGACACCAAGGCCGATGCCGTGACCCTGGCCGCCCAGCTGCGCCTGGGCACTCCGGGCGCTGTGCACCTGTCGGCCTGCCCGCGCTCCTGCGCTGCGGCCCACGTCGCCCCGGCGACCCTGCTGGCCCGAAGCCCGGGCCGCTATGACCTCTATTTGCGCGATGCGCGCGTGCCAGGCTTCGGCAGGCTGCGCGCATCCGACCTTACCCCAGAAGAAGCAGGCGCCATGCTCGACCTGCCGACGGAGCATTTTGATGATTGACTACATCCGCGACGGTCAGGAGATCTATCGCAATTCCTTCCGCATCATCCGCGAAGAAGCTCGCCTGGAACGGATCCCCGCCGACCTCGAAAAACTCGCCGTGCGCGTAATACATGCCTGCGGCATGGTCGAGGCCATCGACGGTTTACAGTTCTCCGAAGGTGCGGGCAGCGCCGGGCGTGAAGCCCTGGCCAAAGGCGCGCCGATCCTTTGCGATGCGCACATGGTCGCCGAAGGCATCACCCGCGCCCGCCTGCCGGCCAGCAACCCGGTCATCTGCACCCTGCGCGACCCCAGCGTGCCGGGCCTGGCCAAGGACGCCGGTAACACCCGTTCGGCGGTGGCCCTCGAGCTGTGGCGCCCGCACCTTGAAGGCAGCGTGGTGGTGATCGGCAACGCCCCGACCGCGCTGTTCTACCTGCTCGAAATGCTCGACGCCGGCGCGCCGAAGCCTGCCTTGATTCTCGGCTTCCCGGTTGGCTTCGTCGGCGCCGCCGAATCCAAGGCGATGCTCGCTGCCGACAGCCGTGGTGTGCCGTTCGTGATCATGCAAGGCCGCCTGGGCGGCAGCGCGATGGCGGCCGCCGCCGTCAACGCCCTGGCCACGGAGGTGGAGTGATGCACGCACGCGGACGACTGCTGGGGCTAGGTGTAGGCCCAGGCGACCCGGAGCTGATCACGGTCAAGGCCCTGCGCCTGCTGCGCGAAGCTCCGGTGGTTGCGTACTTCGTGGCCAAGGGCAAGCGTGGCAACGCCTTCGGCATCATCGAGGCGCACCTGGTGCCTGAGCAGACCCAACTGGCGCTGGTGTACCCGGTGACCACCGAAGCGCTGCCGGCGCCGCTGTCCTACGAGCAGGTCATCAGCGACTTCTATGACGAAGCCAGCGTGCAGGTGGCCGAACACCTCGATGCCGGGCGCGATGTGGCGGTGATCTGCGAGGGTGACCCGTTCTTCTACGGCTCGTACATGTACCTGCACGACCGCCTGGCCTCACGCTACGAGGCCCAGGTCATTCCAGGGGTGTGCTCGATGCTCGGCGGCGCCTCGGTACTGGGCGCGCCGCTGGTGTACCGCAACCAGACCCTGACCGTGCTTTCCGGCGTGCTGGGGCACGAGGAGCTCAAACGCCGCCTGGCCGATGCCGATGCGGCGGTCATCATGAAACTTGGGCGCAACTTCCCCAAGGTGCGCCAGGTGCTGGTCGAGCTGGGTCTGCATGAGCGTGCGCTGTATGTAGAGCGCGCGACCATGGCCAACCAGAAGATCGTGCCGCTGGATGAGGTCGACCCACAGTCCTCGCCTTACTTCTCGCTGATCATCGTGCCGGGTGAAAAATGGCAGGGATGAACAGCGCACCGGCAATCGTGATTCTTGGCCCGGGCAGCCTGGCCACCGCACAACGCATCCAGCAGTGTTATCCACAGGCGCAGATCCATGGCCTGCAAGGCCGGGTAGAGCAGGCCGACCTTTACTACAGCGCCTTTGGCGACACCTTGCGTGGCTTGTACCAGCAGGGCACGCCGATCATTGCCCTGTGCGCCGCCGGTATCGTCATCCGTACCCTGGCGCCGCTGCTCGACGAGAAAGGCAGCGAGCCGCCGGTGCTGGTAGTTGCCGAAGATGGCAGCGCCGTGGTGCCTTTGCTGGGAGGGCTCGGCGGGGTGAACCTGATGGCGCGGGACATTGCCCAGGCGTTGGGCGTGGTCGCCGCCATTACCACCAGCGGCGAGCTGCGCTTTGGCACTTGCCTGCTGAACCCGCCTGAAGGCTATGCACTTGCCGATATCGAGCAGGGCAAGCGTTTTGTTTCCGACCTGCTGGCCGGTGAAAGCGTACGCGTTGAAGGCAGTGCGCCTTGGCTGGACCAGGCGCAACTGCCGGCCAGCGAGCAGGCGCTGCGTACCATTCATGTCGGCAGCGCGCTGCGCCCGGCCAGCCGTGACGAACTGTTGATCCATGCGCGCTGCGTCGTAGTAGCGCTGCCGGGGGCCGCTACCGGGCTGGCGCAACAGGTGCGCGACAGCCTGCACGCCGCGGGTATCGCCGAGGCGGCGCTGGCCTGCCTGCTGGCAAGCGAGGACGATATGGCCGAGCCCGCCCTGCATGAGGCGGCCCACGCGCTCAACGTGCCACTGCGCTTTGCCGGGCCCGCTGCCACCGCGCAGCAGCTGCTTGCGGCTGCTCTGCCGGGCGCGCGCATCGAGTCTGCTGCGGGGTTGGCGCTGGCTATCGCTGAAGCGCCGGTTGCGGTGCAGCAACTGGGCCGCCCACGCGGGCGTCTGGCAGTGATCGGCCTGGGCCCAGGAGCTGCCGAACTGATGGTGCCAGCGGTCAAGGCTGAGCTTGCGCGGGCGCAGGACATCCTTGGCTATGAAACCTACGTGCGCATGGCTGGCCCGTTCCGCGACGACCAGGTGCAGCACTGCACCGATAACCGCGAAGAAATGCAGCGTGCCCGGCACGCCTTCGAACTGGCCGCCCAAGGGCGCTCGGTGGTGGTGGTGTCGTCGGGTGACCCGGGTGTGTTCGCCATGGCCGCGGCAGTGCTCGAAGCGCTGCACGCATCCAGCGACCCCGCCTGGCAGCGGGTTGACCTGGAGATCCTGCCGGGGGTGTCGGCGTCGCTGGCCACCGCCGCACAGGCGGGTGCGCCGCTGGGGCATGACTTCTGCGTGATGTCGCTGTCGGACAACCTCAAGCCTTGGTCGATCATCGAGAAGCGCCTGGACCTGGCGGCGCAGGCCGACCTGGTGCTGGCGTTCTACAACCCGATATCAAAATCCAGGCCGCACCAGCTGGGTGTGGCACTGGATATCGTGCGCCGCCACCGCGACGGGCAGACGCCTGTGGTGCTGGGGCGTGATATCGGCAGGCCGGGGCAGACGCTGAAAGTGGTCAGCCTGGCCGAGTTGCAGCCGCAGATGGTGGATATGCGCACCATGGTGCTGGTGGGGTCGTCGACCACCTGCCGCTTCGACCGCGCAGATGGCCGTGAATGGGTCTATACCCCGCGCTGGTACTGACATGCCGGGCTAGTTCACCAGATAGCCTTTGATGCCGGTAAAGATGATCTGTGCGGCCAGGGCGCAGACGAACAGCCCCATCAGGCGGCTGACGATCTGCAAACCCTGGTCGCCCAGAATCCGCTCGATGCGGTGCGACAGGTAAAGCACCAGCCCGACGGTGAAGCTGGCCAGGGCGATACTGACAATGGCCAGCAGCTTGTCGTCCCAGTGCGGCTGGCTCACGCCCATCACCAGCAGCGCACCGATGGTGCCGGGGCCGACGGTCAACGGGATGGTCAGCGGCACGATGGTTACGTCCTGCTGCACGTTGTCGGTCTGGATCGCCGACTTGCCTTGGGCCATGGCCAGCGCCGAGATGAACAGCACCGAGCCTGCGCCAATGCGGAAGGCGTCGGCAGTAATGCCGAACACCCCGAAAATAACCCGACCGAACAGGTACAGCAGCACGCTGGCGATCAGCGTGGCGATTGCCACCCGCCAGGCCAACTGCTTGCGTTCTTTGCTGGAGTGCCCGCGGGTCAGGCTGATGAAGCACGACAGCACGAAGAATGGGCTGTAGAGCACAAGCATCTTCAGGTAGACGCTGAACAACTCATGAAGCATGGGGATGGTCCGGCAGGTGGAAAGTGGCAACTGTATAGCATGGGCCTTGGCCGTGGGCTTGCCATGCGCACGATTTCTTGGCAATCCTGCACCGGCCTCATCGCAGGCTGTCGCGATCTGGGCAAAGTCTCAATTTTGCGAATGTGCGCAGTCTCCGTGGGAGATTCTATGGTTTTGTACAACCCTGTTTTCGCCAGACATATCTCCTTGTGGCGAGCGGGCTTGCCCCGC
>NZ_JABWRG010000043.1:0-37808 GCF_014268825.1 Pseudomonas sp. SWRI51
GGCTGCTTCGCAGCCCTTTCGCGACACAAGGCCGCTCCTACACTGACCGCGTAGACGGCATCGATATGGGGATGGGCGAGCTCTGTGGGAGATCCGCGCAGGCAGGCAGGAGTGTGTTACGAAAACCCCTCCGGTGAACCAATGCCCTTCGAACAGGCTACACTGCGCGTCTTTGCGTCCGGGGGCAGCATGTCGGGTTCCATACTGTATATCCATGGTTTGAACAGCTCGCCGCTGTCTACCAAGGCGTCGCAGCTTCAGGCCGTCATGCAGCAGCTTGGCCTGGCTGAGCGCTTGCGCGTCCCGGCGCTGCACCACCACCCGCGCCAAGCCATGCAGCAACTCGAAGCGGCCATTGCCGAGCTTGGCGCGCCGCTGCTGGTCGGCAGCTCCCTTGGCGGCTACTATGCCACCCATCTGGCCGAGCGCCACGGGCTCAAGGCCCTGTTGATCAACCCGGCGGTCGCCCCGCACCGGCTGTTCGACGGCTACCTCGGCCCCCAGCGCAACCACTACACCGACGAAACCTGGGAACTGACCCAGGACCACGTCGTGGCTCTGGCTGAGCTTGAGGTGCCGCCGCCTGCGGACCCTGCGCGCTATCAAGTGTGGTTGCAGACCGCCGACGAAACACTGGACTATCGCCACGCCGAGCGCTATTACCGGGCCTGTGCCCTGCGCATCCAGGCCGGTGGCGACCACAGCTTCCAAGGCTTCGCCGAGCAGTTGCCGGCGTTGCTGGCCTTCGCAGGTATTGCCCGTGGGCAATACGCTGCGTTGGATTTTTCCGTACTTTGAGCTTTTTTGCATTCACCAGACTGACGACGAGACCCCATGGCCAATCCCAGCGCTAGCGCCTATAACGCAGACGCCATCGAAGTCCTCTCCGGCCTCGACCCGGTTCGCAAGCGGCCGGGCATGTACACCGACACCAGCCGGCCCAACCACCTGGCCCAGGAAGTCATCGACAACAGCGTCGACGAAGCCCTGGCAGGCCACGCCCGCTCGGTGCAAGTCATCCTGCATGCCGACCACTCGCTGGAAGTCAGCGACGATGGCCGTGGCATGCCGGTGGACATCCACCCCGAAGAGGGCGTATCTGGCGTCGAGCTGATCCTGACCAAGCTGCACGCCGGCGGCAAGTTCTCCAACAAGAACTACCAGTTCTCCGGCGGCCTGCACGGCGTGGGTATTTCGGTGGTCAACGCCCTGTCCACGCAGGTGCGCGTGCGGGTCAAGCGCGACGGCAACGAATACCAGATGACCTTTGCCGATGGCTTCAAGGCCACCGAGCTGGAAGTGGTCGGCACGGTGGGCAAGCGCAACACCGGCACCAGCGTGTATTTCAGTCCCGACCCCAAGTATTTCGATTCGCCGAAGTTCTCCATCAGCCGCCTCAAGCACGTGCTCAAGGCCAAGGCGGTGCTGTGCCCGGGCCTGTCGATCAGCTTCGAAGACAAAGCCAGCGGCGAGAAGGTCGAGTGGCATTACGAAGACGGCTTGCGCTCCTACCTGGTCGACTCGGTCAGTGAGTACCTGCGCCTGCCTGACGAGCCGTTCTGCGGCAGCCTTGCCGGCAACAAGGAGGCGGTCGACTGGGCCTTGCTGTGGCTGCCCGAGGGCGGCGAGAGCATCCAGGAAAGCTACGTCAACCTGATCCCCACCGCCCAGGGCGGCACCCACGTCAACGGCCTGCGTCAGGGCCTGCTCGATGCCATGCGCGAGTTCTGCGAGTTCCGCAACCTGCTGCCGCGTGGCGTCAAGCTGGCGCCCGAGGACGTATGGGAGCGCATCAGCTTCGTGCTGTCGATGAAAATGCAGGAGCCGCAGTTCTCGGGCCAGACCAAAGAGCGCCTGTCGTCGCGTGAAGCGGCGGCGTTCGTTTCGGGCGTGGTCAAGGACGCCTTCAGCCTGTGGCTCAACGCCCACCCAGAGCTGGGCATGCAACTGGCGGAGCTGGCTATCAGCAACGCCGGCCGCCGCCTCAAGGCCAGCAAGAAAGTCGAGCGCAAACGCATTACCCAAGGCCCGGCGCTGCCTGGCAAGCTGGCCGATTGCGCAGGCCAGGACCCGATGCGCGCCGAGCTGTTCCTGGTCGAGGGTGACTCTGCCGGTGGGTCGGCCAAGCAGGCCCGGGACAAAGAGTTCCAGGCCATCCTGCCGCTGCGCGGCAAGATCCTCAACACCTGGGAAGTCGATGGCGGCGAAGTATTGGCCAGCCAGGAAGTGCACAACATCGCCGTGGCGATCGGCGTTGACCCCGGCGCCACCGACCTTGGGCAACTGCGCTACGGCAAAGTGTGCATCCTGGCGGACGCCGACTCCGACGGCCTGCACATCGCCACTTTGCTGTGCGCGCTGTTCGTCCAGCACTTCCGTTCGCTGGTCGAAGCCGGGCACGTTTACGTCGCCATGCCGCCGCTGTACCGCATCGACCTGGGCAAAGAAATCTACTACGCCCTGGACGAAGCCGAGCGTGACGGCATCCTTGACCGCCTGGTGGCCGAGAAGAAACGCGGCAAGCCGCAGGTCACCCGATTCAAGGGCCTGGGCGAAATGAACCCGCCGCAACTGCGCGAAACCACCATGGACCCGAACACTCGGCGCCTGGTGCAGCTGACCCTGGACGACGTGGCCGGCACGACCGAGATCATGGACATGCTGCTGGCAAAAAAACGCGCAGGCGATCGCAAGAACTGGCTGGAGACCAAAGGCAACCTGGCCGAGGTTCTGGTTTGATTCGTCCGCTACTGGCGGTCTGCCTGGCGCTGTTCACGTTACCGGCCCTGGCCGCTGACTGGCCAGCGCTCAAGCTGACCGCCGAGCATGCCGTTGACGGCATGCGCGGTGGCAATCTCTCGGGGCTGGCGCAGTGCCGGGGTGCGCTGTGGGCGGTGTCCGACCGTGACGATGACCGCATCTACCGGCTGGACCAGGCCGAAGCCACCTGGCGCGCCGCGCCGCTGGAGTTCATCGCGCCCATCCCGCCAGACACCGGCCTGCCGTGGGGGCTCAAGTCGCGCAGTTGGGCGGCTTCGTATATTCGCGGCGGTGAACTTGACTTTGAAGGCATCACCTGCGATCAGGCGGGCAACCTCTACATTGTCAGCGAAGCCCATGCGGCTGTGCTGCAGTTACCGGTGGAGGGTGAGCCTGACTGGTTGAAAATTGACCAATCGATGGTTCGCCAGGCGCGCGCCAGCGGCATGTTGCTCAATTTCAATGCACTGTTCGAAGGCCTGGCCATCAATCCGGCCGGTGATCGGCTGTGGCTGGCCGCCGAGCGCGAGCGCCGTGGCCTGGTGTTGGTGCAGCGCCAGCAGTCGGTCTGGACCTGCGGGCAGAGCTGTGTGCTGTTCAGCGAAGCCGGGGTCGAGATGCAGCCGGCGCAGTTTCCGGGGGCCCGTGAGCAATCGCGCGACTTTGCCGACCTGGCATTGTTCGCCGGCAAGCTGTTTACCCTGGAGCGCAATGCTTACCGCATTTGCCGGCGTGATGCCGACAGCGGTGCAATCGAGCGTTGCTGGTCGTTCGCCGCCGATGCCTTGTTGCCTTCACGGCAGTACGCCGCGCCCTACGGCCTGGCCGAGGCGTTGGTAATCGACCAGGACGGCGCCTGGATTGGTGTCGACAACAACAACGACACCCGCGCCGATGGCGAAACACGGCCCATCGTCTGGCGCTTCGCCGCGCCCGATGGCGGCTGGAGTGCCAAACCATGAGCCAGGTGCCGGGCAAGCGCGCCGGCAAGGTATTGATGATGCTCGCCTGGGCGGCGGCGATGTTCCTCGCCACGCGGTTTTTCGGGCAATGGGAAGAGCGTCAGCAAAACCCCAACAGCGTGGTGCAAAGCCAGCAGGGCGATGGCTTCATCGAGGTGCGGCTGCTGGCCAACAGCCAAGGCCACTTCGTTGCCGATGGCGCGATCAACGGGCGGGTGGTGCATTTCATGCTCGACACCGGCGCCACCGACGTGGCCATCCCCGAGGCGCTGGCCGGCGAACTGGAGCTGGCCCGCGGCGCGCCGGTCACCCTCAGTACCGCCAACGGCCGTGCCGAGGGCTATCGCACCCGCCTCGATACCTTGCAGCTGGGCGATATCCAGCTGCGCAATGTGCGCGCCGTGGTGGTGCCAGGCCTGGATGGCCGGGCCGTGCTGCTGGGCATGAGCGCACTGAAACAACTTGAATTCACCCAGCGCGGCGGCACCATGCTGCTGCGCCAGAACCTGAAATGACGAGGCCCGCATGAGCGACTCACTGGAACTCAGCCTAGACGGCGTCGAACGCCGTTCACTGGCTGACTTCACCGAACAGGCCTACCTCAACTACTCCATGTACGTGATCATGGACCGCGCGCTGCCGCACATCGGTGACGGCCTCAAGCCCGTGCAGCGCCGCATCGTCTATGCCATGAGCGAGTTGGGGCTCGATGCCGATTCCAAGCACAAGAAGTCGGCGCGTACCGTCGGCGACGTGCTGGGCAAGTTCCACCCCCACGGCGACTCGGCCTGCTATGAAGCCATGGTGCTGATGGCCCAGCCGTTCAGCTACCGCTATACCCTGGTCGACGGCCAGGGCAACTGGGGTGCGCCGGACGATCCGAAGTCATTCGCCGCCATGCGTTACACCGAGGCGCGCCTGTCGCGCTATTCCGAGGTGCTGCTCAGCGAGCTAGGTCAGGGTACTGCCGACTGGGTGCCGAACTTCGACGGCACCTTGCAGGAACCGGCTGTGCTGCCGGCGCGCCTGCCGAACATTCTGCTCAACGGCACCACCGGCATTGCCGTGGGCATGGCCACCGACGTACCGCCGCACAACCTGCGTGAAGTGGCCAGCGCCTGTGTGCGCCTGCTCGACGAGCCCAAGGCCACCCTTGAACAGTTGTGCGAGCACATTCAGGGCCCGGACTACCCGACCGAAGCGGAAATCATCACCCCGCGTGCCGATATCCTGAAAATCTACGAAACCGGCAAAGGCTCGATCCGCATGCGTGCGGTATATCGCGTCGAAGACGGCGACATCGTCGTTACCGCGCTGCCGCACCAAGTGTCCGGGGCCAAGGTGCTGGAGCAGATCGCTGCGCAGATGCAGGCCAAGAAACTGCCCATGGTCGCCGACCTGCGCGATGAGTCAGACCACGAGAACCCGTGCCGCATCGTCATCATTCCGCGCTCCAACCGCGTCGATGCCGCCGAACTGATGCAGCATCTGTTCGCCACCACCGAGCTTGAGAGCACCTACCGGGTCAACGTCAACATCATCGGCCTGGACGGGCGCCCACAGCTGAAGAACCTGCGGGCCCTGCTGCTGGAGTGGCTGGAGTTCCGTATCGGCACCGTCCGTCGTCGTTTGCAGCACCGTCTGGACAAGGTCGACCGCCGCCTGCACCTGTTGGATGGTTTGCTCACCGCGTTCCTCAACCTGGATGAAGTGATCCACATCATCCGCACCGAGGAGCACCCCAAGCAGGCGCTGATCGCCCGCTTCGAGCTGACCGAAACCCAGGCCGACTACATCCTCGAGACCCGCCTGCGCCAGTTGGCCCGTCTTGAAGAAATGAAAATCCGCGGCGAGCAGGACGAGCTGCTTAAAGAGCAGAAACGCCTGACCACCTTGCTGGGCAGCGATGCCAAGCTGCGCAAACTGGTACGCAGCGAGCTGATTGCCGACGCCGAAACCTATGGCGATGACCGCCGTTCGCCGATCGTCGCCCGCGCCGAGGCCAAGGCCCTGTCGGAAAACGAGCTGATGCCGACCGAGCCGGTGACGGTGGTGTTGTCGGAGAAGGGCTGGGTGCGCTGTGCCAAGGGCCACGACATCGACGCCACGGGGCTTTCCTATAAAGCCGGGGATGGCTTCAAGGCTGCAGCGGCGGGGCGCTCCAACCAATTTGCCGTGCTTATCGATTCAACCGGGCGCAGCTATTCGCTGGCCGCCCACAGCCTGCCTTCTGCACGTGGCCAGGGCGAGCCGTTGACCGGCCGTCTGACGCCGCCGCCGGGCGCCACTTTCGAATGCGTGCTGCTGCCTGAGGACGACGCGCTGTATGTGGTGGCCTCCGATGCCGGCTACGGTTTCGTGGTCAAGGGCGAAGATTTGCAGGCCAAGAACAAGGCCGGCAAGGGCCTGTTGAGCCTGCCCAACGGTGCCAAGGTCATGACCCCACGCCCGGTTGCGAGCCGCGAGCAGGACTGGCTGGCGGCGGTCACCACCGAAGGCCGGCTGCTGGTATTCAAGGTCGCCGACTTGCCGCAACTGGGTAAAGGCAAGGGCAACAAGATCATCGGCGTGCCGGGTGACCGAGTGGCCAGCCGTGAAGAGTTCGTCACCGATCTTGCGGTGATCAGTGAGGGATCTACCCTTGTATTGCAGGCTGGCAAGCGTACCCTGTCTCTCAAGCCTGACGATCTTGAGCACTACAAGGGTGAACGCGGCCGTCGTGGTAGCAAATTGCCCCGTGGCTTCCAGCGCGTTGATGCGTTGCTGGTGGAAAATCCGGCCTGATGCCGCAACGAGTCTGAAACGCCACTTTCGGCGCTTTTGCAGGCAGAAATGCTGGAGTCGGGCGGTCATTTCGCGGATGATAGCCCCCTCGCGGCGCCGGCGTGGCCGAGCGCCCAGATGAATTTACCTGAGTATCACTGCGGTCAGTCTTGTGACGGCCGCCTGGATGGGATGAATGAAATTTCTGCGCCTTCCATTTGCACTGCTGATGACAGGCCTGCTGGGCCTGAGCGGATGCAGCATGCATCAGCCGGTCGCGCTTTATCAGCTCGACAGCGGTGAACCCGGCCAGCCTTCACAGGCAGCGGGGATGGCAGTGGTCGTGGGCCCGGTATCGGTGGCCGACTACCTGCAACGTGAAACCTTTTTGCAACGCCAGGCCGATGGCAGCCTGACCGCAGCGACCAACGGTCGTTGGGCCGGTAGCCTTTCGTCGGATATCGACCAGTTGCTGGTGCGCCAGCTCGCCTGGCGCCTGGACAGCCAGCGCGTGGTGCTGGCACCGGCCAGCGCCGGCTTTACCCCGGATGTACAGGTGCTGCTGAGCATTACCCGCCTGGACTCGGGCAAGAATCAACCGGCAATCCTGGATGCGCAGTGGCGTGTGCTGGACCGTCGTGGCCGGGTGCGTGACAACCGCATCGTGCACCTCGAACAGCCCCACGAGGGCAGTGAGTCGGCGCAGGTTCAGGCCCAGGGCCAATTGTTGCAAAAACTCGCCGAGCAGCTCAGCGCCACGGTCAAGCCGCTGGCCAACCAGCCGGCCATTGCCGAAGAAACACCGCGCCGGCAGGCCGCGCCGGTACAGGTTAAAAAAGAGCCGGAGAAGCCAAAGATCCCCATGGCCTCGCCGATCCGCACCGATATGGAAGTCTTCCGCTTCTGACCCATGCGCCTGAAACAGCCCGCAGAGATGCGGGCTTTTTTGTGTCGATTATTCAGGCCATGAAATAGTCATGTACCGCAGCTCAAGCGGCGCGTGGCGCTACGGTTGGCGCTCACTTACCCGCCGGCGCCCGAATATGAGCTATCGACCTCGTTTCCCCCAATACCCCGCACCTAACGAGCCCTTTGCCCCCGAAGCTGCGACCCAACCGGATGCGTCCTTCGAAGTTGGGCGGCATCACTTGGTTTCATTGGTGCCCGCGGCTCCGGAACAGGATGAGGACATCCTGCTATCCATCAAACAAGGCTTTGACCGTGAGCATGTCGTGGTGCAGACGCCCCATGATTTCGCGGCGGCCCGTTTACGCGGATATCTGGACGAAAATGGGCTCAGTGATGACCCCGATAATCTGATTCTGGCCACCCTGTACCTGCATTTAGTCGATGAGCAAGAAGGGCCCTGGCGCGCTCAGCTCGCCCATTCGATGACCCTGACCCAAGCCATGATCGCCAACTGGCAGCAGGAGGGTAGCGGCAGCCTCACCGACCATCTGGGGCACCCCAAGGCGTGGCGTGCCGAAGGTTATGAGGTGTCAGAACTCGTCAAGATCGAACATGCTGACTTGGCTGACTGCGAGGCGTACGACGCCGTGTATCGGCGCACGACGCCGCAAACCTACGGCGCCGAGACCCAAGTAGGGTTGGAACCGGCAAAATTGCGCACTCATATCTGGGATGCCAAGCTGCAGGGCCACTACCTGGAATACCTGCGCCACTTCTGGAGCGAACACCGCGAGAATTATCCGCTCCTGCTCAAAGGCAACCTGGTGCGCGCAGCCCTGCTGCAGCGCGAGGAGCAGTCCCTCGATAGCGAACACGCCGCCCTGGTGCTCAAGAGCTTGATGCTCAGCCCCAAGATCAGTTGGGAAAATACCTCTTTCCGTTATTTCGCCGACAATCTGCCTTCCACCACTCGAACCCTCTCGCCGTTGAAAATCTACGGCTATGCATCCACCGATATCATGGTGTTCGCTGAACCGGGCAATGATCACCGGGTGCTGTACATACCTGGTAACTCTTCGCCATTACACGGTTTCAGTAATCTGCAGGAGCTGCGTGACTGGTTCACCCTGCAATGCCGGGATGAGCGCAAACGTGCCTCTTTGGCCAGCCACTTCAGCAGCAAGGACCGCAAGGATGGCTTCTTCTCCAGCGGCGTTGACACCGCCCTGGCCGGTTTGGCAGCGCATCCTCGGCGTCTGAACGACAGCACCGGGCATTGGACGCCGCAAAGCACTATTTCGGTGGGCGATGCCGTGTCTGGCGACCCTTTCGAACACTTCACATCGCTCCTGCAGAAGCGCCTGTTCAGCGATGCCGATTACGACATCGGAACCCAAAAAGACTACTACCTCAAACGCACTGGCTATGGGGTTGAGTTGGCTGCCAATGTGGTCGGTGCAATTGCGCTGGCGGTGCCGGCGTTGATCCCGGTCGCCGCAGCGCTTGGGGTCGGGCTGGTGGTGCTTGGGGCAGGTGAGATGGCCACGGCCCACAACCGAGAAGAGAAGGTCGAAGGCGCCGAGCGTCTGGCATTTGGGCTGCTTAATGCGATACCGCTGGCCGGTGAGCTATCGCAATTGACCACTGCCAAGGCCGGCCTGGAGGCGGCTGAGCTGGCTACAACGGAAGCTGCGCAGGCCGAGCATGCCACCCAGTTGGCAGTTGATGCGCAGCTTGAGGGGGTTGTGGGTGACGTGCCGGAGAGCTTTGAAGAGTTCAAGGTCGAGCGCCCGGTGCACGACACCTTGCAAGATGACTTGAAGGACAGGTTGAAGGCGCTGGCGATCACCCGCCCAGTGCGGGTAACGGGAGCCGGCAAGGGGACGTTCATCGACGATGGCAAGATCTATGTCAGGATTCGCCCCGAGGTTTATCGGGTGCAATGGCTGGAGCATGAGCAGCAGTTTCGGATCCGCTCGGAAGGTGAGCCAGTGGCCTGGGGGCCGTTCCTGCATGGCATGGAAGACGGCTACTGGGACCTCGACCTGCGTTACGGCCTCAGAGGAGGCACCCCTGCACCGAAGGTCATTGAACAGCTGTCTTTGCCGCCGGAGATCATGGAGGGCATAGAGTGTGCCCCCATGGTGCCAAAAGTCGAGACCAGCGTTGCGTTGGATGACCTGATCTGGAATGACAAGCTGAACGCTTACGAGGCTGACATTCTCCTGGATCCCAAGCTTTTCCCAAGGGCAAAGTCTGGAGAGACTTACCGGGCGGAGGTTATTTACGACGCCGATGCGGGGGCCTGGCTAAACGCAAGGCGAAAGGAATACATCTGGCGTGAGCTGCATGGCCCTGAGGATGCCATACGCTGGAGGAGCGGCAGCGCCAAGGACTTTGCGCGGGTTCGGCACCGCCTGCCGGGGGAAAGCTATATCAGTGATTATCGCTTCCCACACCTGCCGCAACTGCCGGTTGGCGCGGCCCCGATCGCCAACGACATCCACATGATCTGGGTGGGTGAGAGTGAGCTTGGTGTCTCGCTCAAAGCCAATATTGTCCGCAACACAAGTAAATCGCAGTTCAAGTTCATCTTGCATCTGGACTGTGACGATGCTGCTCTGCTCGCGAATCAGGCATGGTGTGAAGAAGTCGGCATCGAGGCGCGGAACTTGCGTGAGCAGCCCTATTTTCAGGCGTTCCTGGCGGATGGCAAGGGCGGTGACGCCTACACCTATTTCCGTAACCCGAATGCCACTTCGCGCAACTATGCGGCTGCGTCGGATTACCTGCGTTTGCGACTGATTGACGAGAACGGCGGCATTTACATGGATGTCGATGATGTGCTTGACGTCACGGAACCCAAACCGCTGCTGGCAGCGCCTCATGATGTACTGGTTGGGGGAAGGTACCGAATGCCGTGGAACGGCGAAGCGCGCGTTAACACTTCGCATTTTGCCAGCCATCCCAATAACCCTGTGCTCAAAAAGTTTCTATCGGAGGCTGCCGATCGGTTCAAGGCGTTGCCTGAAACCTTCACCACGGCCCCGCGGCCAGTAGAGAACGCTCTCAACACGGGGGCTGAGGCCAGGAAAGCTATGTACGACTACATGCAGGTGATCTCGGATCTGGCTGGCCCCGATGCGTTCAATAAAGGGCTGAAAGCGATGCGGCCGGACTATTTTTCCTTGATCAAGCCTTGGAGAACGTGGGTCACTTCGCAAGCGTATGATGAGTTCTACGCCAAGGCGCTCGACCACTGGTTTCCGATGCGCGTGGGTGGCCCCCTGAGCATCAAGCCGGGCAGCGCACATACCTGGATGCACACCTGAGCCAAGGCGGGGCCGCACTGCGGCCCCGCTGATCAAGGCTCAGTCGCGGCGTTCGTGCATGCGTGCCAGCTGGCGCTCCAGCATCGACGGATAGGGCTCCATCAGGCGCTCGACACAGCACGCCCCCTCGGGGCTTGCGATCGGGCGAATGCGTGCACGCTGGCGCAGCAGCACGTCATCGTTGATGCGGCGCTCCACCAGCAGCAGGTTACGGCTGTGTTGCGACAGCGCCAGGGCATCCTGGGCCGGCTCGGTGATCAGCACGTCGACCAGTTCCAGCCCTTGCAGGTCATTGGCCAGCACCAGGCCCAGTTGCAGTTGCAAGGTGATGCCACTGTCGGCTACCTCGATTTGCAGGGCATGGCCCAAGGCACGCAACAACTCACCACAGCACACGGCGTTGGTCAGGTAGTCCTCGCCGCTGTCACGGCTGTGGAACAGCACCAGTGTGCTGCCGTCGTTCAGCGTATGCACTTCGCCTTCATAGAGCGACGCCGCCTGGTCGAGGCAGTCGCGATAACGCTCCAGCAGCTCGGTCAGACGGGTGCGAGGCAGGCGCCGCAGTTGTTCCTGCGAACCCAGTTGCACGGCCAGGATGGCGCTGCTCTGCGGCTCGTCAGACTCGATGGCGACCGGTTTGGCGGGTGCGGTTTCGTCGTCCATCAGGCCGGCGAAGGCGTCGTCGTCGTGCTCATCAGCTGGCGCTACGGCCGCTTTGGCGCGCGGAGCAGTTTTGACGAGTGCCGGGGCGTCGTCGTAATCGTCGTCGTCCTCGTCCTCATCTTCGGGCTCTGGCGGCGGCGGCGGTGCCAGGCGGGCGTGCAGTTGGCGGGCCAGGTCGCCGATTTCGTCCTGGCGATCGATGGCCGGCGTATACGGATGCGGGTCGCGCAGCCAGACGCGCAACTGCAGCAGCGGGGTGGAAATGAACCGCCCCAGGCGCAGGCTCAGGGTCAATGCCAATGCCAGCAGGATGGCCGCAAGGATGCCCATGCTTTGCAGGCTGATCAGCATCGGCTGCTGAAACTGGCTCATGTCCAGGCTGATGCGCAACTGACCAGCGGTCACGTCCTGGAAGGTGATCTTGGTCTGGTAGAGGCCCTCGGCTTCGCCCAACAGGGTGTTGCGCGGGCGCTGGCCGGCCTCGGCGAGGATGCGGTTGTCGACGCTGTAGATGGCGGCGTGGGCCACCAGCGGGTTCTTCACCAGGTTGCCCAGCAGCACGTTGAGGCTGAGGATGTCGTTGGACACCAACAGCTCGGTGGCCGAGGTGGCGGTCTGCGTGGTCAGGCTCTGCCCGACGGCGTCGGCCTGCTCGTGCATGGCCTGTTTGAACTGCAAACCCATTACGCAGGCATAGATCACCAAGGCCAAGGCCACCAGGAAGATGTTATGGCTGGCAATGCGCAAAGCCAGCGGGATTCGCCGTTGGCTCAGGGCTCGATAGATCATCAGGAAGAAGTTTTCGTTTTTGACTGGCGTGGGCCGGTTCACAGAGCGCGGCTCTTTATGGCGAGAAAGTTGCTGCGCAGTATAGCGACCGGAGTTTTGTCGGCAAAGTATCGATGGCGCCCGTCTGGCACTGAAAGTGAGTAGAATGCGCATTTTTCATCGAAGTCGGAGCCCGGTCTTGCGCGAAATCGTCCTGATCAACATCACTGGTGAAGACCGTCCGGGTCTGACCGCTGCCATCACCGGCGTCCTGCTCCAGGGCGGTGTGAACATTCTCGACATCGGCCTTGCGGTCATGCACGGCACGTTGTCGTTCGGCATTCTGGTCGACATCCCCGACAACGAAGTGGCCACGGCGCTGTTGCACAGCGTGCAATCCAAGGCCCACGAACTCAATTTGCAGGCCCGCTACACGCCGGTTTCCGAGGCTGACTACCAGCATTGGGCCGACAGCCAGGGCGATGCGCGCCAGGTCGTTACCCTGCTGAGCCGCAAGATCACCCCCGAGCAACTGCAGCGGGTGAGTGCGGTGATCAGCCAGTACGGCCTGACCATCGAGCGCATCGAGCGCCTTTCGGCGCGTGTACTGCTGGATGCCGAGCAGGACAAGAGCAAGGCCGCGCTGGAAATTTCCGTGCGCGGCGAGCCGAGCGATGCCCAGGCCCTGCGCGCGGCGTTCTTTGCGCTGTCCGATGAGCTGAACATCGACATTGCCTTCCAGCGCGACGACCTGTTCCGCCGCAACCGCCGTCTGGCGGTGTTCGACATGGACTCGACGCTGATCGAGGCTGAAGTGATCGACGAGCTGGCCAAGGCAGCCGGTGTTGGCGAGCAAGTTGCGGCCATCACCGAGCGGGCGATGCGCGGCGAGCTGGATTTCCGTGCCAGCTTCAAGGAACGCATGGCGCTGCTCAAAGGCCTGGACGTCGGCGTGCTGGACCAGATTGGCGCTTCGCTGCGCCTGACCGAAGGTGCCGAGCACCTGTTCGCCGAGCTCAAGCGCCTGGGTTACAAGACGGCAATCCTGTCCGGCGGCTTTACCTACTTTGCCAAGCAGGTGCAGGCGCGCCTGGGTATCGACTATGTGTTCGCCAACGAGCTCGAAGTGGTCGATGGCAAGGTGACGGGCGTTGCGGTCGAGCCAATTGTCGACGCCCAGCGCAAGGCCGAGCTGCTGCAGCAGTTGGCTAGCCAGGAAGGTTTGCAGTTGGAGCAGACCATTGCCGTAGGCGATGGCGCCAACGATTTGCCGATGCTGGCGCTGGCCGGGCTGGGCGTGGCCTTCCGTGCCAAGCCGCTGGTGCGCCAGTCGGCCAGGCAGGCGATTTCGACCTTGGGCCTGGATGGTGTGCTGTATCTGCTGGGCGTGCGTGACCGCGAAGCCCGCGGTTGAGCTGAAACAGCGGGGCTGCTGTGCAGCCCTTTCGCGGCACAAGGCCGCTCCTACAGGGTGCATGAACGCTGCTTTGGGGGTAGATTCCCTGGTTTGTACCACCCTGTCCTGGCCTGCACATGACTGTGCCCCCCAAAACCCGGCGTGGGAGCGGGCTTGCCCCGCGATGGGCCGCAAAGCGGCCCCAATAAAAAAGGCCCTGCATACGCAGGGCCTTTTTTATAGCGCGGCAATCAGGCCTGTGCAGGCACTGCCAGCAACTCACCCATGCGAACAGCCGACGCTGCGCCCAGGTTCTGCGCCCACTTCACCTGCTCTGGTCCGAACAGCACGATCGCGGTAGAACCCAGCTTGAAGCGCCCCAGTTCAGCGCCTTTTTCCAGGTGGATAGGCGCACGGCTGGCGTCGTCGTAGCGGAAGGTCTTCAGCTCACGCTTGGGGGGCGTGACCAGGCCAGCCCAGACGGTCTCGATGGAGGCGACGATCATCGCGCCGACCAGCACCACAGCCATTGGCCCGCGCTCGGTATCGAACAGGCATACCACACGCTCGTTGCGGGCGAACAGCTCCGGCACGTTTTCGGCAGTAGTCTGGTTGACCGAGAACAGCCGGCCCGGCACATAGACCATTTCGCGCAGGGTGCCTGCCAGCGGCATGTGTACGCGGTGGTAGTCTTTCGGCGACAGGTAGATGGTCGCGAACTCGCCGCCCATGAACGGCGCTGCCAGCGCCGGGTCGCCGCCGAGCAGCTCCAGCGCGCTGAAGCTATGGCCTTTGGCCTGGAAAATACGGCCGTGCTCGATAGGGCCCAGCTGGCTTACCGCGCCGTCTGCGGGGCAAACAATAGCGCCCGGGGTTTCGTCCAGCGGGCGTGCGCCTGGTTTGAGGGCGCGAGTAAAGAAGGCGTTGAAGTGCTCGTAGGCGCTTAGGTCTTCGACCAGTGCCTCGGACATGTTGACCTGGTAGCGCTTGGCGAACCAGGCCGTAAAGGCATTCTTGAACCAGCGCGCGCGGCACTCGGCAACGCAGCCGGCCAACCGCGACAGCAGGTGGTGCGGCAACAGGTGCTGGCTGATGATGAACAGACGGGATTTCATGCGGGTTCCTTAAACTTCTACAGGCGTGTCCGGGTGGTTGCCCCATTCGCTCCACGAACCGGCATAGGCCTTGATACGTGGGTAGCCGAGGGCTTTGGCCACCAGGTAGGTGAAGCCGGAGCGGCGGTGGGTCTGGCAATGGGTGATCACCTCTTTGTCAGGGGTGATGCCCAGTTGTTCGAGCACTTGGGCGATGTCCTTGCGGATGCGCAGGTGGTCGTTGAGGTCCATGCCGGCGGTCCATTCGAAATTGATCGCGCCGGGGATGTGCCCGCCTTTGGCGGCAAGCACCTTCTCGCCGTTGAATTCCTGTGGGCCGCGGGCATCCCAGATGACCAGGTCATCGGCGCCCAGGCGGCTTTGCAGGTATTCACGGGTGGCAGTTGGCTCGCTGTGGAGCTGCAAGCGCACGGGAGTATTGCCAGGCGCAGGCACGTCGGTGGACAACAGGTCGGCAGGCCAGGCCTGAATACCGCCGTTCAGGTAGTGGTAGCGGGTGTGGCCGATGACATCGAGCAGCCAGATGAAGCGCCCGGCCCAACCGCCGCCTTCGTCGTCGTACACCACATAGACGGCATCGTCACGGTGGCCGAGTTCGCTGAACAGTTTTTCAAGGTCAGCCTGGGCCGGCAGCAGGCCCGGGGCTGGCGGCTGGCCGAGTTGCGTGCGCTTGCCTTCGACAAAGCGCGCCCCGGGGATATGCCCGCTGACATAGCGGTTGGCGCTGCTCAGGTCGACCAGAATCAGCTGCTGCGAGCCAAGGCGCGGTAGCAGCTCAGCCGCTTCGATCACCAGGGGCAAGCCGGAAAAGTCAGTCATCCACGGTCTCCGGGGTGCAAAGAGAGGCGATTGTAGCGCAAGGCTCACGCATTGCGACTGGCAAACACTGCCAGGGCACGCTCGATGCATTGCGCGGTTTTACCAAACGCCTGCACACCGACATCGGCCAGCGGTTTGCCGCCTTGGTCGGCCACTGCCAGCATCAGCACCTGGTTGTTCACTGCCAGCGAGCGCAACAGCAGGTGCTCGCCACGGAAGAACGCGCGCAGCGGCGCCGGCAGCAAGGCCGAGAATTGCGCGTGGTTGTCTGGGGTCAGGCGCAGCTGGCCGGCCTGGGCCATGAGCTTTTTCAGCAGTTTGTTCTGGCCCACCGGCAACGCCATGGTGCTGGCCTCGGCAGGCAGCCCGGCGATTTGCTGCACGCGCAGGTAGTCGCAGGCCTTGTCCAGGCTCAGCAGCATCACCCGCTCCATGCCGCATGCTTGCAGCGCTTCGCGGGCATGGCTGGCCAGGTGCACGGTGTTGCTGAACGACGTCGGCTGGCTCAGCAGCTCTTGGCACAGCGCGCGCCAGCGGGCGAGGTCTTCGGTTTTGGGCGGTGGCGGGGTGAGCATGTCCGGGTGCGGGCGGCGCTGGTGCCAGGGCCAGATCAACGCCTCGGCCGGGTGGAACAGCGCGTGGCGGGCATGATGGCGGGCACTGGCGGCGGCCTGCTGGTGAACCTGCTGCTGGACGTCGTCCAGCGAGGTCTGCAGGTACAGCGCGGTCAGCAACTGCCAGCGCAGCAGGTGCGGGTTGTCCCAGCCCACCTGGGCGGCCAGCGCCAGGCCGTTGGCCAGCAGCACGGTGTTGGGCGGCTGGTTGAACCAGCGCCGCAGCGCCGGCTCTTCGTCAAGGCGGTGCTGCTGCACCAGCGGGTCGGGCTCACGGGCGATGTTCAGCACCTGGGCCAGCAATTCGCGTTCTTCGAGCAGCAGGTGGTAGCCCTGGGTCACCCAGCCCGGCAGCCGCCAGTGCTCGGCAACGGCTTGGCACAGCGGCATCAGGCGTACGCCGAACAGCTCGTGCTCGACCTCGGCAGCATCCTCGCTCTTGTGGATAACCCGCAGCTCCCACGCATCGAGCAGCTTGGGGTAGGCCAGGGCCATGGCCCACATCGGTGACAAAAACAGCAGGCTGCCCCAATGGATGTCTTGCCACAGGCGCGCCAGGCGCGCACCGAACAAGCCGTTGGCCTGCTGGGTGGCATGCTGGCTGATCAACAGAAACTGGCGCAGCACGGGCGGGATGTCATCGCCGGGCACCGCCGGCAGGCGGGCCAACAGCTCGCTGGCGCGGCTCAGGCCCAGGCGGGTGAGTGCCACTTCGAGGCTTTCGGCGGGCGCGGCCTGGCTGGCGTTGGCCGGGTGATTGGCCTCGCGCATCACGCACAGCGCCAGGGCCGGGCTGTCCTGCATCAGGTCGGCGATCTCGCGCATCGACCGGCGGCTGTCGTTGATTGCCTGCAGGACGCGGTCATGGCTCTCTTTGGGGATGGGTATGCGCACCCCGTCGAGCAGCTTTACCCAAGCCTCAAGACTTGAAGGGACGCGAGTTGGTACCTTGGTTTCAATTGGCATTTTGACATCAGTCCGAACTGGCTTTTCGCTTGGAGTGGCTATAGTCTGGCGCAGTTCTGCCGATAAGTAGAAGAAGAGTTTTAAAGCTCCCGTCCCCGACCCTGACCACGACAGCAAGTGCTTTGAACCTATGGCTAAGATTATCGGCATCATCGTCGTATTCGCGAGCGTGCTCGGCGGGTACGTGCTTTCCCACGGCAAGATCGCTGCACTGATTCAGCCATTTGAAGTGCTGATCATCGGTGGCGCGGCGCTTGGCGCGTTCCTCCAGGCCAACCCTGGTTGGATGACCATGCACGTGCTCAAGAAGTCGCTGAAGATGTTCGGCAGCCGCTTCACCCACACCTTCTACCTTGAGGTGCTGGGCCTGGTGTACGAAATTCTCAACAAGAGTCGCCGCGAGGGCATGATGGCCATCGAGGGCGACATCGAAGACGCCTCGTCCAGCCCGATCTTCGCCAAGTACCCAGCGGTACTGGGCGATGAGCGCATGACCGCGTATATCTGCGACTACCTGCGCATCATGTCCACCGGCAACATGGCGCCCCACGAGCTCGAAGGCCTGTTCGACATGGAACTGCTGAGCCTGAAGGAAGAGCTCGAGCACCCATCCCATGCGGTCAACGGCATCGCCGACGGCATGCCCGGCTTCGGTATCGTCGCGGCAGTACTGGGTATCGTGGTGACCATGGCTTCGCTGGGTGACGGCGATCAGGCGTCCATCGGGCTGCACGTCGGTGCGGCGTTGGTGGGTACCTTCTTCGGTATTCTGGCGGCCTATGGCTTCTTCGGCCCGCTGGCCAAGTGCCTGGAGCACGATGCCAAGGAAGAAGTGAACCTGTACGAATCGATCAAGGCGTCGCTGGTGGCTTCGGCCTCGGGCATGCCGCCGTCGCTGGCCGTGGAATTCGGGCGCAAGGTGCTGTACCCCAAGCACCGTCCGAGCTTTGCCGAGCTGGAACAAGCAGTTCGCGGTCGCTGAGTCATGGAAAACAACCAGCCGATAATCATCAAGCGCGTCAAGCGCTTCGGTGGCGGGCACCATGGCGGTGCCTGGAAAATCGCCTTCGCCGACTTCGCGACGGCGATGATGGCGTTTTTCCTTGTACTGTGGCTGCTGTCGACCGCCACCCCCGAGCAGAAGCTGGCCATCGCCGGCTACTTCAAGGACCCGATCGGCTTCTCCGAAAGCGGCACGCCCTACATCATCGACCTGGGCGGTACGCCGGAGCTGGCACCCGAAAAGACCATCAACCCGGAAGTCAAATCCGAACCTACCCCTGACACCAGCCTGCAGCTGGACAAGGACAAGGTCGAGACCCTGGCCGAGCAGGTTGAGCGCGAGCGCCTCGAACTGCTGTTGCAAGAGCTGCAGAACAAGGTCGAAGAGAACCCGCAACTGCAGAAGTTCAAGGACCAGATCCTGTTCGAGATTACCCAGGACGGCCTGCGCATCCAGATCATGGATGCCGAGAACCGGCCGATGTTCGACATCGGCAGCGCGCGACTGCAGCCGTATTTCGAAGACATTTTGCTGGCCATGGCCGACACCATCAAGGCGGTGCCGAACAAGATCAGTGTCAGTGGCCACACCGATGCCAAGCCGTTTGCCGGGATGGGTGATTTCGGCAACTGGGAATTGTCGGCCAACCGCGCCAACGCTGCGCGCCGCGCCCTGGTGGCCGGTGGCTACCCGGACGGGCAGGTGGCGCGGGTGGTGGGGTATGCGTCGTCGTCGCTGTTTGACCGCAAGAACCCGTTCAACCCGGTCAACCGCCGTATCGATATCATCGTGCTGACCAAAAAGGCCCAGCGCGACATCGAAGGCGAGCAGGGTACGCCAGAGGCTCCGTCCGCTACACCGCCGGCGGGTGCTACACCTGGCGCGGCGACACCTGGCGATGCCGGTGCACCGATGCAGCCGCGTGAGCTTCGGCAGAAGCTGAACATCTTCGAAGATGGTGTGTTGAAGATGGACGATGCCAAAGAGCAGTAACTGAGAAGGGCCGCTGATGCGGTGATGCTGTTCACTCGGGGCTGCCGTGCAGCCCATCGCGACACAAGGCCGCTCCTGCCTGGGACTACGGTCTTCTGTAGGAGCGGCCTTGTGCCGCGATGGGCCGCAAAGCGGCCCCGGCGATCTCAAGTGAGCAGTATTACGCTGATGCGGCCCTTTTCATGACCGCTCCAACGACAACGGCTAGTAGCTATCCTGCGGCAGGCTGGCGATGATCGAGCGGTAGCTGTTCATGCGCTGCTGGGTTACCCGGCCTTCTTCAAGGCCCTTGAGCAGTGCGCAGCCAGGTTCGCGGTCGTGCTTGCAGTCGCGGAAGCGGCAGTTGCCGATCAGCTCGCGGAACTCGATGAAGCCGTCCTCGACGTCATCACGGCTGACATGCCCCAGGCCGAACTCGCGGATACCCGGTGAGTCGATCAGGTCGCCGCCGTTGGGGAAGTGATACAGCCGCGCGGTGGTGGTGGTGTGGGTACCCTGGCCCGACCATTCCGACAAGTCGCCAACGCGGGTGCCGGCGTCCGGCAGCAGGCTGTTGACCAGCGACGACTTGCCCACCCCCGACTGCCCTACGAACACGCTGATGTGCCCATCGAGCGCCTGCTGCAGGCGTTGCATGCCGTCACCGTGGTGCGCCGACACTTCCAGCAGCGGGTAGCCGAGGCCGCGGTACACCTCAAGCATGGCGTTGAGCACTGGCGCGTTGTCGTCGTTGATCAGGTCGGCCTTGTTCAGCAGCAGCAGCGGGCGAATGCCGGCGTGCTCGGCGGCTACCAGGTAGCGGTCGATCAGGTTGGGGTGCGGCTCGGGCGCCGGAGCGAAGACGATGACGATCAAGTCAACGTTGGAGGCGACCGGTTTGAGCTGCCCATGGTTGTTTGGCCGGCACAGCTCGGTGGTGCGTGGCATCTGCGCCACGATCACGCCGATACCCTGGTTGCCGGCACGCCACACCACGCGGTCGCCTGTGACCAATGCAGGGAGGTTGGCCCGCAGGTGGCAGCGGAATACCTGGCCGGCGACGTCGCCGTCCTGTGCTTCGACTTCTACCTGAACGCCAAAGTGGGCGATGACCAGGCCCAACTGCTCAGGCCCCAGATCGCCGCCTTCAAGCTCCTGCAGCGCGTGCTGCTCGCGTTTGGCGGCGCGGGCGGCGCGTTCACCTTGGATCTTTTCGATGCGCCAGTTCTGGCGGCGGTTGAGCTGGCGTTTGGCCATGAAGGTTCCGTGTCGGCATGCAATAGGAAAACGGTTCGCAGTCTAGCACGGTGCGCCCATCGCCAGCCGCGCTAGGCTACTATGGCGGCCTATCCGAGGAGCCCTTCATGCAAAACCCACAGAACCTGATCTGGATCGATCTGGAAATGACCGGTCTGGACCCTGATCACGATGTCATCATCGAGATGGCTACCATCGTCACCGACAGCCAACTGAACACCTTGGCCGAAGGCCCGGTGATCGCCATCCATCACAGCGACGAAGTGCTGGCGCTCATGGATGAGTGGAATACCCGCACCCACGGCAACTCGGGCCTGACCCAGCGTGTGCGCGAGAGCAAGGTCAGCATGGCCGAGGCCGAGGCGCAGACCATCGCATTCCTTGAGCAGTGGGTGCCCAAAGGCAAGTCGCCGATCTGCGGCAACAGCATCTGCCAGGACCGTCGCTTCCTTTATCGCCACATGCGTGCGCTGGAAAACTACTTCCACTACCGCAACCTGGACGTTTCGACCCTCAAGGAGCTCGCCGCGCGCTGGGCGCCAGAGGTGCGTGACAGCTTCCAGAAGGGCGGCACCCACCTGGCCCTGGACGACATTCGCGAGTCGATCGCAGAACTGCGCCACTACCGCGAGCACTTCATCAAGGTGTAAGCCGCAAGCCGCAGCGGGTCGGCAGCGTCCTTGGGGCCGGGTGATGTTACCGGGCCATGGGCTTTTGCCTACAGCTTGCAGCTTTTCATTTCTTTTCTGGGCTCGAAACATGTTGTTGATGCTTTACCTCATCGCCATCACTGCTGAGGCGATGACCGGCGCGCTGTCTGCGGGGCGCCGTGGCATGGACTGGTTTGGTGTGGTGCTGATCGCCTGTGTGACCGCGCTAGGCGGCGGCTCGGTGCGTGATGTGCTGCTGGGCCATTACCCGCTGACCTGGGTCAAACACCCCGAATACCTGGTGCTGACCAGCCTGGCGGCGCTGTTGACTATTTTCATCGCGCCCTTGATGCGCCACTTGCGCTCGCTGTTTCTGGTGCTCGATGCGCTAGGGCTGGTGGCCTTCACCCTGATCGGCTGCATGACCGCGCTGGAAATGGGGCAGGGCATGCTGGTGGCCTCGATCAGCGGGGTGATCACAGGTGTGTTCGGCGGCATCCTGCGGGATATCTTCTGCAACGATATTCCGCTGGTGTTCCGCCGTGAGCTGTATGCCAGTGTGTCGTTTGCGGCGGCTTGGTTCTACCTGGGCTGCGTGTACTTCAAGGTGCCAGCGGAGCAGGCCATGCTGCTGACCCTGTTTGGTGGTTTTCTGGTGCGTTTGTTGGCAATTCGCTTTCATTGGGAAATGCCCAAGTTCCACTACAACGACCAGCAGTGACATCGCCGGGGCTGCGCTGCAGCCCATCGCAGGCTAGCGCCAGCTCCCACAGGAATTGAGCCAGACACCCATGTTGCAGCTGGCGCGGTCACTGTGGGAGATCACCCAGCCCTTCCGGGCTGCGCTGTCGCGCAGAGAACTGGGCACCGTGGGAGCGGGCTTGACCCGCGATACCGGCGTAGCCGGTGCCATCCATCGCGGTGGTTCGGCATTCCGAGCAAGCCCGCTCCCACGTTTCCATTAAAATCAGTTAGTTAGCGTTTGTTCTATGGGAGCTGGCGCCAGCCTGCGATGAGGCCGTAACAGGCTCAAGCAACCCCGTGCTGGGCCAGCGCCCACTGCACATGCTCGCGCACCAGCTCCGACGGGTCGTCCTGGCGCGCCTTCAGTGCTTCGATCACCGGTATGGTCGATGGCGCATTGCCCAGCCCGACCGCAAGGTTGCGCGAAAACCGTTCGTAGCCAGCGCGGCGTAACGGTGAACCCTCGGTACGTGCCAGAAAACGCTTTTCATCCCAGCCGAACAACTCGGCCAGCTCGATGTTGTCCAGCCCACGGCGGGGCATGAAGTCATCTTCGGTGGTGGTCTTGGCGAAGCGGTTCCACGGGCATACCAGCTGGCAGTCGTCACAGCCGAACACGCGGTTGCCGATCAGTGGGCGCAATTCCACCGGGATGGCGTGGCGCAGCTCGATGGTCAGGTACGAGATGCAGCGCCGCGCATCGAGCTGGTAAGGGCCGACGAAGGCCTGGGTTGGGCAGATATCCAGGCAGGCCTGGCAGCGGCCGCAGTGGTCGCTGCCCTGGACGCCGTCAATCGGCAGCGGCAGGTCGACAAACAGCTCGGCCAGGAAGAAGTAACTGCCGGCCTTGCGGTTGAGCAGCAGGGTATTCTTGCCGATCCAGCCCAGCCCGGCTTCCTGCGCCAGGGCCTTTTCCAGCACCGGGGCGCTATCGACGAAGGCGCGGTAGCCGAATGGGCCAATGGCCTGCTGAATGCGGTCAGCAAAGTGCTGCACCCGTTTGCGCACCAGCTTGTGGTAATCGCGGCCCAGCGCGTAGCGGGCGATATAGGCTTTTTCCGGCTCGGCCAGGCGCTTGGCCATCTCGGTGTCGCCGGGCAGGTAGTCCATGCGCAGCGAAATCACCCGTACGGTGCCCGGTATCAACTGGTCGGGGTGCGAGCGCTTGCTGCCGTGCTCGCCCATGTACTCCATCTCGCCGTTATACCCGGCCTCGAGCCAGCGCTGCAGGTGCTGTTCATGTTCGCCAAGGTCGACCCCGGCGATGCCGACATGGGCAAAACCGAGTTCCTGGCCCCAATCCTTGATCGATTGGGCCAGCGCGGCGGGGTCTGGATGAGTCACGGACATTGGAAGGGGCAAGCATTACAGGGAGAGGTGCGTATAATTCTGCCAGACATCGGAGCCTTTGACCCCATGCCTCAGACCAAACACCTGGCCAATGCGCCGCAAGCCCTCGATCGCCTGGCCTTGGCGGGCCTTGCGCCGCGCCCGTTGGATGCCCACAAAGGCGATTTTGGCCATGTGCTGGTGGTCGGCGGCGACCTGGGCACGGGCGGGGCGGTGATGCTCAGTGCGCAGGCGGCGCTGCGCTGTGGCGCCGGGCTGGTCAGCGTGGCTACGCGGCCCGAGCATGTGGGCGCGGGCCTGGCCGGGCTGCCTGAAACCATGTGGCTTGGCGTCAGTTCGGCCAACCAGTTGCTGGGCGTGCTGGCGCAGGCCAGCGTCGTAGTGGTCGGGCCCGGCCTTGGCCAGGCGGCATGGGGGCGCAGCCTGCTGTCGGCCGTGGCCGGTGCGCACGTTGCGCAGGTGTGGGATGCCGATGCGCTCAACCTGCTGGCCGGCGCCCCGCTAAGCGTGCCTGGCGGCAGCGTGCTGACCCCGCATCCGGGTGAGGCTGCGCGCCTGCTGGGCATCTCTACCGAGGCCGTGCAGGCTGACCGCCCGGGCGCTGCGCGCAAACTGGCACGGCGTTACGCAAGTGTCTGTGTGCTCAAGGGGGCAGGCACGCTGATAGCAGGCCCCGATGGGCGCCTGGCGCTGTGCGAGCGTGGCCACCCGGCGATGGCAGGTGCCGGGCTGGGCGATGTGCTGACAGGCGTGCTGGCCGCGTTGCTGGCCCAAGGCCTGCAAGCGTGGCAGGCGGCGTGCCTTGGCGTCTGGCTGCATGCCCGCGCCGGCGAGCGCCTGGGGCGCGGGGGAAGAGGGCTGGCCGCCAGCGATCTGGTACCGGTCATAAGAGAGTTACTTGAGGAGCATTGTGCGTGTTGACCCTGTTTCTGGCCGACGAATCGGCCACTGAAGTGTTTGGCGCCCAGCTCGCCCAGGTGACTGGCGGGCATGGCGTGATTTTTCTCGAAGGTGACCTGGGCGCGGGCAAGACCACGCTGTCGCGCGGTCTGATCCGCGGGCTGGGCCATGCCGGGCCGGTCAAGAGCCCGACCTTCACCGTGGTTGAACCTTATGAGATTGGCGACATCCGAGCCTTTCACTTCGACCTGTATCGCCTGGTCGATCCGGAAGAACTCGAGTACCTGGGTATTCGCGATTACTTCGAAGGCGACGCCTTGTGCCTGTTCGAGTGGCCAGATAAAGGTGCGGGCGTTTTGCCAAAGCCTGACCTGACCATTACCATAAGCCCGCAAGCGGGCGGACGCTCGTTGCACCTTGCGCCACAAGGCGCGCGCGGCGAGGCATGGTGTGCCGTCCTGGCCAAAGAATTCTTAAAGTAAGTGGGGAAAGGTATGCGCATACGCGCACTGGTCGCTGTCGTTGGATTGCTGCTGACAACGGTGGCCGTGGAGGCTCTGGCCGTCACTCAAGTCAAGAGCGTGCGCCTGTGGCGCGCGCCGGACAACACGCGGCTGGTCTTCGACCTGTCCGGGCCTGTGCAGCACAGCGTCTTCACCCTGTCCGCGCCTGATCGGCTGGTCATCGACATCAATGGTGCCACCTTGGGCGGGCCATTGAACGTTGCCACCTCGAACACGCCGATCACCAGCGTGCGTTCTGCCCAGCGCACCCCCACCGACCTGCGCGTGGTGGTCGACCTGAAAAAGTCGGTCACCCCGAAAAGCTTCACCCTGGCGCCCAACGCCCAGTATGGCAACCGCCTGGTGGTCGACCTGTACGACCAGGAAGCCGATGCCATCGCTGCCAGCAACCCGACGCCTACGCCGCCGCCACAAACCCCGGCCACTACCCCGGCGGTGCCCGTTACCCCGGCACAGCCGGCTATCAAGCTGCCGCCAGTGCCTTCGGGCAAGCGTGACATCGTGGTGGCCATCGACGCCGGCCACGGCGGTGAAGACCCGGGCGCCTCGGGTTCGCGTGGCCAGCACGAAAAAGACATCGTGTTGCAGATCGCCAAGGAGCTGCAGCGCCAGATCAACGCCGAGAAAGGCTTCCGGGCCGAGCTGACCCGCACCGGCGACTACTTCATCCCGCTGCGCAAGCGCACCGAGATCGCCCGCAAGAAGGGCGCCGACCTGTTCGTGTCGATCCACGCCGATGCTGCGCCGTCCAAGGCCGCCTTTGGCGCCTCGGTGTTCGCGCTTTCAGACCGTGGCGCCACCTCCGAAACCGCGCGCTGGCTGGCCGATACCGAAAACCGTTCCGACCTGATCGGCGGTGCTGGCAACGTCAGCCTCGATGACAAGGACCGCATGCTCGCCGGCGTGCTGCTCGACCTGTCGATGACCGCTACCCTCAGTTCCAGCCTCAATGTCGGGCAGAAGGTGCTGGGCAACATGGGCCGGGTCACGCCGCTGCACAAGCAACGCGTCGAACAGGCCGGGTTCATGGTGCTGAAGTCGCCGGATATCCCGTCGATCCTGGTCGAAACCGGGTTTATCTCCAACGCCAACGAAGCCGCCAAACTGGCCACGGCCAGCCACCAGCAAGCCCTGGCGCGCTCGATCCACACCGGCGTGCGGCAGTTCTTCCAGCAGAACCCGCCGCCAGGCACCTACATTGCCTGGCTGCGCGACAGCGGCAAGATCGCCCAGGGCCCGCGTGACCATACCGTGCGCTCCGGCGAGACCCTGGCGATGATTGCCGTGCGCTATCAGGTGAGCGTTGCCAGCCTGCGCGCCAGCAATAACCTCAAGACCGACGAACTGAAAATCGGCCAGCACCTGGATATCCCGGCTACCACCCTGGCGTCGCAACAATGAGTGGTGGCTCGCGCATCCAGCTGCTCAGCCCGCGGCTGGCCAACCAGATTGCCGCCGGCGAAGTCGTCGAGCGGCCGGCGTCGGTGGCCAAGGAACTGCTGGAAAACAGCCTCGACTCCGGTGCCCGGCGCATCGAGGTCGAGGTCGAGCAGGGCGGCGTGAAGCTGCTGCGGGTACGTGACAACGGCAGCGGTATCTCCGCTGATGACCTGCCACTGGCCCTGGCCCGCCATGCCACCAGCAAGATCCGCGAACTTGAAGACCTCGAAGGCGTGCTCAGCCTCGGTTTTCGCGGGGAGGCGCTGGCCTCGATCAGCTCGGTGGCGCGCCTGACCATGACCTCGCGCACTGCCGACGCCACCGAGGCCTGGCAGGTCGAAACCGAGGGCCGCGACATGGTCCCGCGCGTGCAGCCCGCCGCGCACCCGGTCGGCACGTCGGTGGAAGTGCGCGACCTGTTCTTCAATACCCCGGCCCGGCGCAAGTTCCTCAAGGCCGAGAAGACCGAATTCGATCACCTGCAGGAAGTCATCCGGCGCCTGGCGCTGGCGCGATTCGATGTGGGCTTTCACCTGCGCCATAACGGCAAGACCATCTTCAGCCTGCACGAAGCCGGTGACGAGATGGCCCGCGCGCGGCGCGTCGGCACCATCTGCGGCCCCGGCTTCCTGGAGCAGGCGCTGCCCATTGATGTCGAGCGCAATGGCTTGCGCCTGTGGGGCTGGGTTGGGTTGCCGACCTTCTCGCGCAGCCAGGCCGACCTGCAGTACTTCTTCGTCAATGGCCGCGCCGTGCGCGACAAACTGGTCGCCCATGCGGTGCGCCAGGCTTATCGCGACGTGCTGTTCAATGGCCGGCACCCGACCTTCGTGCTGTTTCTTGAACTCGACCCCACAGGCGTCGACGTCAACGTGCACCCGACCAAGCATGAAGTGCGCTTCCGTGAAGGGCGCTCGGTGCACGACTTTCTGTATGGCACCTTGCACCGCGCCCTCGCTGATGTGCGCCCCGAAGACCAGTTGGCGGCACCCGCTGCAACCACCGAGATGCTCCGCCCCAGTGGCCAGCAGGCCGGTGAATTCGGGCCCCAGGGCGAGATGCGCCTGGCCTCGCCGGTGCTGGAGCAGCCCCAGGGCGAGCCGCGTCAGCCGTTCCCCTCTTCGGGTGCCGGCGCCGGCTACCAGTATCAATACACGCCGCGCCCGGCACAGCCGCTGAACAGCGGTGAAAGCCAGGCGGTGTATCGCGAGTTCTACGCCCCGCTGGCCAACGGCACTGCCGCCCCCGCGTCAGCATTGCCGGACAGCCAGGGCGACATTCCGCCGCTGGGCTACGCGCTGGCGCAGCTCAAGGGTATCTACATACTGGCTGAAAACGCCGTCGGCCTGGTGCTGGTGGACATGCACGCCGCCCACGAGCGCATCATGTACGAGCGCTTGAAGGTGGCCATGGCCAGCGAGGGCCTTAGCGGTCAGCCGCTGCTGGTACCCGAAACGTTGGCCCTGAGCCAGCGCGAAGCAGATTGCGCCGAAGAGCACGCGCAGTGGTTCCAGCGCCTGGGCTTCGAGCTGCAGCGCCTTGGCCCGGAAACCCTGGCCATCCGGCAGATCCCGGCCTTGCTCAAGCAGGCCGAGGCCAACCGCCTGGTGATGGATGTGCTGGCCGACCTCATGGAGTACGGCACCAGCGACCGCATTCAGGCGCACCTGAACGAACTGCTGGGCACCATGGCCTGCCACGGCGCGGTGCGTGCCAACCGGCGCCTGGCCATCCCCGAGATGAACGCGCTGCTGCGCGACATGGAAAACACCGAGCGTAGCGGCCAGTGCAACCATGGCCGGCCGACCTGGACCCAGATGGGCCTGGACGATCTCGACAAGCTGTTCCTGCGGGGGCGATGACATGAGCAGCCTGCCTCCGGCGATTTTCCTCATGGGCCCGACCGCAGCCGGCAAGACCGACCTTGCCATCGAGCTGACCAAGGTGCTGCCGTGCGAGCTGATCAGCGTCGACTCGGCGCTGGTCTACCGCGACATGGACATCGGTACGGCAAAACCGTCCAAGGACATTCTCGCCGCCTATCCGCACCGCCTGGTCGACATCATCGACCCGGCTGAAAGCTATTCGGCCAAGCAGTTCTGCACCGATGCGCTGGCGGCCATGGCCGAAATCACCGCGCGCGGCAAGATTCCGCTGCTGGTCGGCGGCACCATGCTGT
Source organism: Pseudomonas sp. SWRI51 (assembly GCF_014268825.1). Classification (NCBI taxonomy): domain Bacteria; kingdom Pseudomonadati; phylum Pseudomonadota; class Gammaproteobacteria; order Pseudomonadales; family Pseudomonadaceae; genus Pseudomonas; species Pseudomonas sp. SWRI51. The sequence goes on from NZ_JABWRG010000043.1 coordinate 28,087, forward strand.
ATTACAAGGCGTTGCTCGAAGGCCTGGCCGACATGCCGCCGGCCGACCCCGAAGTGCGTGCCTCGCTTGAGGCCCAGGCCCGTGCCCTGGGGCTTGGCGAGCTGCACCGGCAGTTGGCCGAGGTCGACCCCGAGTCGGCGGCACGCATCCATCCGAATGACCCGCAGCGGCTGATTCGCGCACTTGAGGTGTACCGGGTCAGCGGCCTGAGCATGACCGCGCACCGCCAGCGTCAATTGGCGCAAAGTAGCGGCGCAGACGCAGGCGCGAACGGGCATTTGCCCTATACTGTGGCCAGTCTCGCCATCGCTCCTGCAGATCGTCACGTTCTGCATGAGCGAATTGCGCTACGATTTTCGCAGATGCTGGAACAGGGCTTTGTCGACGAGGTCCGATCGTTGCGGGCCAGAAGTGACTTGCACGTGGGGCTGCCGTCTATACGGGCAGTGGGGTATCGGCAGGTCTGGGAGTATCTCGACGGCGCGCTGGATGAGAATGAGATGCGCGAACGCGGTATCATTGCCACGCGTCAGCTGGCCAAGCGGCAGTTTACCTGGCTGCGTGGCTGGTCCGATGTGCATTGGCTCGATAGCCTGGCCTGCGACAATCTGTCCCGCACCTTGAAATACCTGGGAAGCGTCTCCATATTGAGCTGAGTCCCTGCTCATCGCCGTCCAGTCTTTCGACGGGCGGTGTGAATCACTGAATTCATTACTTTTTTATTATTGATCCTTACAGGAGTGCGGCACATGTCAAAAGGGCATTCGCTACAAGACCCTTACTTGAACACCTTGAGAAAAGAAAAGGTCCCGGTTTCGATCTATCTGGTAAACGGCATCAAGCTGCAGGGCCAGATCGAATCGTTCGACCAGTTCGTTGTGCTGCTGAAGAACACTGTCAGCCAGATGGTCTACAAGCACGCGATTTCCACTGTCGTGCCTGCCCGTCCTGTACGTCTGCCTAGCCCGACTGATGGCGAGCACGGCGACAGCGAGCCAGGTAACGCTTGAAAGTAGGAGCCTGCATTGTTCTTTGAGCGCCACGGTGGTGGTGAGCGGGCGTTGCTCGTTCACTTGGAAGGTCAGAACCCTGAGGCGCGCGAAGACCCGCAGGAGTTTCAGGAGCTGGCGTTGTCGGCCGGAGCCGATATCGTCTCGCTGTTGACAGTGACGCGGCATCAGCCCTCCGCCAAGTTTCTGATCGGTAGCGGCAAGGTCGAAGAGCTACGCGACCTGGTCAAAACCGCTGAAGCCGACCTTGTGATTTTCAATCACACCCTCACGCCCAGCCAGGAACGCAACCTCGAGCGCGTCTTCGAGTGTCGCGTGCTGGATCGCACCGGGCTGATCCTCGATATCTTCGCCCAGCGGGCGCGTACTCACGAAGGCAAGCTGCAGGTCGAACTGGCCCAGCTTGAGCACATGAGCACGCGGCTGGTACGCGGCTGGACCCACCTTGAGCGGCAAAAAGGGGGTATTGGCCTGCGCGGCCCGGGTGAAACCCAGCTCGAAACCGACCGCCGCCTGTTGCGGGTGCGTCTGCGCCAGATCAAAGGGCGCCTGGAGAAGGTGCGCAGCCAGCGCGAGCAGGCTCGCCGTGGGCGCAAGCGCGCCGACATCCCTTCGGTATCGCTGGTCGGCTACACCAACGCCGGCAAGTCGACGCTGTTCAACGCGCTGACGCATTCCGATGTGTACGCCGCCGACCAGCTGTTCGCCACCCTCGACCCCACGCTGCGCCGGCTTGAACTGGCGGACCTTGGGCCGATCGTGCTGGCCGATACCGTGGGCTTCATCCGCCACCTGCCGCACAAGCTGGTCGAGGCATTTCGGGCTACGCTCGAAGAATCGAGCAACTCCGACCTTCTGCTGCACGTCATCGACGCCCATGAGCCTGAGCGCATGGAGCAGATCGAACAGGTGCTGGCGGTGTTGGGCGAGATCGGTGCTGAAGGCTTGCCGATCCTTGAGGTGTATAACAAACTCGACCTGCTTGAAGGCGTCGAGCCGCAGATTCAGCGCGATGCCGACGGCAAGCCGCAGCGGGTCTGGGTGTCGGCCCGTGATGGGCGCGGCCTGGAGCTGGTGGGGCAGGCGGTTGCCGAACTGCTGGGCAATGATCTGTTTGTCGCCACCCTGTGTCTTGAGCAGCGTTTTGCCCGCTTGCGCGCGCAATTCTTTGCCTTGGGGGCGGTGCAGAGCGAAGAGCACGATGAAGAAGGGCGCAGCCTGCTGAGCGTGCGACTGCCCAGGGTGGAACTCAACCGCCTGGTCAGCCGCGAAGGCATGGAGCCGCAAGTGTTTGTCGAGCAACACACTTTGCAATAAATGCTCGTCGAGGTCGCCGGGCAGCTGTGACAGGCATTCTGTAGCATTGGACGGCGCGCCGTGGGCGCGTCTTTGCTTTATCAGATGGAGAGCGCTATGGCTTGGAATGAGCCGGGTGGCAACTCGAACAATCAGGATCCCTGGGGCGGTCGTCGCGGTGGCGGCGGCGGCGGTGGCGATAAAAAAGGCCCACCGGATCTGGACGAGGCCTTCCGCAAACTGCAGGACAGCCTCAATGGCATGTTCGGCAGCGGCAAAAAAAGAGGCGGTGGCGGCGGCGACCGCAACATCGGCAAGGGTGGCGGCTACGGCCTGCTGGGCATCGGCCTGGCGGTACTGGCGGCTATCTGGCTGTACAACGCCGTGTACGTGGTAGACGAGCAGGAGCAGGCCGTCGTGCTGCGCTTCGGCAAGTACCACGAAACCGTCGGTCCCGGCCTGAATATCTATTTCCCGCCGATCGATCGCAAGTTCATGGAAAACGTGACCCGCGAGCGTGCCTACACCAAGCAGGGCCAGATGCTCACCGAAGACGAGAACATCGTCGAAGTGCCGCTGACCGTGCAGTACCGCATCAGCAACCTGCAGGACTTCGTGCTTAACGTCGACCAGCCGGAAGTCAGCTTGCAGCATGCCACCGACAGCGCCCTGCGCCACGTGGTGGGTTCCACCTCGATGGACCAGGTGCTGACCGAAGGTCGTGAGCAAATGGCCGTGGATATCCGCGAGCGTCTGCAGCGTTTCCTCGACACCTACCGTACCGGTATCACCGTTACCCAGGTGAACGTACAGAGCGCGGCAGCCCCGCGTGAAGTGCAGGAAGCCTTCGATGACGTGATCCGTGCCCGTGAAGACGAGCAGCGTGCCCGCAACCAGGCCGAGTCCTACGCCAACGGCGTGGTCCCCGAGGCCCGTGGTCAGGCGCAGCGCATCATCGAGGACGCCAATGGCTACCGCGATGAAGTCATCGCCCGCGCCAAAGGTGAAGCCGACCGCTTCAGCAAGCTGTACAGCGAGTACCGCAAGGCGCCGGACGTGACCCGTCAGCGTCTGTACCTTGAGACCATGCAGGAGGTTTACAGCAACTCCAGCAAAGTCATGGTGGCAACCAAGGACGGGCAGAACAACCTGCTCTACCTGCCGCTCGACAAAATGGTTGAAGCCGGCCGCAACGCTGCAGCCCCGGCCGCGAGCACCGCGCCGTCGGCCAACAATGACGCCGCTGCGCGCGCTGCTGCCCAGGAACTGCAACAACAACCGCCGCTGCGTTCGAGGGAGAGCCGCTGATGAGCAATAAATCGCTGTTCGCCCTGATTGGCGCCGTGGTGCTGGGTATCGCTGCCTGGAACTGCTTCTACATCGTTTCGCAAACCGAACGCGCGGTACTGCTGCAGTTCGGTCGCGTGGTCAAGGCCGATGTCCAGCCTGGCCTGCATGTGAAGGTTCCGTATGTGAACCAGGTGCGCAAGTTCGACGCCCGCCTGATGACCCTCGACGCGCCGACTCAACGGTTCCTGACCCTTGAGAAAAAAGCCGTGATGGTCGACGCCTACGCCAAGTGGCGGGTCAAGGATGCCGAGCGTTTCTACACCGCTACTTCCGGCATGAAGCAGATCGCCGACGAGCGTCTGTCGCGTCGTCTGGAAAGCGGCCTGCGTGACCAGTTCGGCAAGCGCACCCTGCACGAAGTCGTGTCGGGTGAGCGTGACGCGCTGATGGCTGACATCACGGCTTCGCTCAACCGCATGGCCAGCAAAGAGCTGGGCATCGAGGTTGTCGATGTGCGGGTCAAGGCCATCGACCTGCCCAAGGAAGTCAACCGCAGCGTGTTCGACCGTATGAGCACCGAGCGTGAGCGTGAAGCCCGCGAGCACCGTGCCAAAGGTAACGAGCTGGCTGAAGGTATCCGTGCCGACGCCGACCGTCAGCGCCGTGTGCTGCTGGCCGAAGCGTATCGTGAAGCAGAAGAAACCCGTGGTGATGGCGACGCCGAGGCGGCCTCCATCTATGCCAAGGCCTACACCCAGGACGCTGACTTCTATGCGTTCTACCGTAGCCTGCAGGCCTACCGCGAGAGCTTCTCGAACAAGAGCGACGTGCTGATCCTGGACCCGAAGAACGAGTTCTTCCGGTACCTGGACAAGAGCAAGCCCTGATGTTGCTCGCATGACGGGTGCCCCGCCTGGCAGCTAAAACGCCAGGCGGGGTGCATCCTGAATGAAAAGGGGTGTATGATGCGGCAGCCGGGAAATTCCCGGCTTTTTTGCGTCTGCAAGGTCAATTGGGCAGCGCCCAATCGCGGATCCTGGCAGTGCGCAAGGCTATTCGAGGGTATTGGCTACGGTGGTTGCGCTGGGATCAGTGCTGCCCGTTGTAGTGGCCAGTGCCTGCTTTACTCACGGCTCGCCATGGTGCAGGCCGCCCGGACCAGAGGGGAAATGGCGTAATGGCAACGGTAGACCGCTGGCTACTGCCAGATGGCATCGAGGAAGTACTGCCACCTGAGGCGGCGCGTATCGAGATCGCGCGGCGTCAGGTGTTGGACCTGTTCCAGAGTTGGGGTTACGAACTGGTCGTCACTCCGCATATCGAGTACCTGGAATCGCTGCTCACCGGCGCCGGCCAGGACCTGGATCAGCGCACCTTCAAGGTGGTAGACCCGCAGTCCGGCCGCCTGATGGGCTTTCGTGCCGACTTCACCCCGCAGGTAGCGCGTATCGATGCCCATACCCTGCGTCATGAAGGCCCGAGCCGCCTGTGCTACGCCGGCAGCGTACTGCACGCAGAACCGCGTGCCCTGTCCACCTCGCGCAGCCCTATCCAGCTGGGCGCCGAGTTGTATGGCGACGCCAGCCCAAGCAGCGATGTCGAAGTCATCAGCCTGATGCTGACCACGCTGCAGCTCACCGATGTGGCAGATGTGCACATGGACCTTGGCCATGTCGGTATCTACCGCGGCCTGGCCCGTGCCGCCGGCCTTTCGGGGGCGGTCGAGCAGCAGCTGTTCGACGCCCTGCAGCGCAAGGCCGTCGATGAAGTGCAGGCACTGACCGCCGACCTGCCAAAAGACACCGGCAACATGCTGCGCGCCCTGTGCGAGCTGTGCGGTGGCCGTGAAGTGCTGGCCGAGGCCCGTGTGCGCCTGGGCCGTGCCCCGGCCAGCGTGCTGGCTGCACTGGACGACCTGCTGGCCATTGCCGATCGCCTGGCGGCGCGCTACCCGCAGCTGCCGCTGTACTTCGACCTCGGCGAGCTGCGCGGCTACAACTACCACACCGGCGTGGTATTCGCGGTGTTCGTGCCTGGGGTCGGTTCGTCGATTGCCCAGGGCGGTCGCTACGACGACATCGGCGCTGACTTTGGCCGGGCGCGCCCGGCGACTGGTTTCTCAACAGATTTGAAGACCCTGGTCACACTGGGGCGAGCAGAGGTCGTGTTGCCGGCCGGTGGCATCTGGATGCCCGATAGCAGCGATACGGCCCTCTGGCAGCAGGTCTGCCAGTTGCGCAACGAGGGCCAGCGTGTGGTCCAGGCTCTGCCTGGCCAGCCGCTGAGTGCTGCCTTCGAGGCGGATTGTGATCGTCAATTGATTCAGCAAGAAGGGCGCTGGCAGGTACTGCCGCTGACCCATTGATTCTTCGCCGGCAATGGGCCGGCAACCAAGTTTGCGCGAATGAGGACAAGTTTTATGGGTAAGAATGTCGTCGTCCTTGGCACCCAGTGGGGTGATGAAGGCAAAGGCAAGATCGTCGATCTGCTGACCGAACATGCTGCCGCCGTAGTGCGTTACCAAGGCGGTCACAACGCTGGCCACACTCTGGTGATCAACGGTGAGAAGACCGTGCTGCACCTGATCCCGTCCGGCATCCTGCGCGAAGGCGTGCAGTGCCTGATCGGCAACGGCGTCGTCGTTGCGCCCGATGCCTTGATGCGTGAAATCACCAAACTCGAAGAAAAAGGCGTACCGGTACGTGAGCGCCTGCGCATCAGCCCGGCTGCTCCGCTGATCCTGTCGTATCACGTGGCCCTCGACCAGGCCCGTGAAAAAGCCCGTGGCGAAGCCAAGATCGGCACCACTGGCCGCGGCATCGGCCCAGCCTACGAAGACAAAGTCGCGCGTCGCGGCCTGCGCATCGGCGACCTGTTCCACCGCGAGCGTTTCGCGGCCAAGCTCGGTGAGCTGCTGGACTACCACAACTTCCAGCTGGTCAATTACTACAAAGAGCCGGCCATCGACTTCCAGCAGACCCTGGACGAGTGCATGGCGTACGCCGAGCAGCTCAAGCCGATGATGCTCGATGTCACCGCCGAGCTGCACAACCTGCGCCGCGCCGGCAAGGACATCATGTTCGAAGGTGCCCAAGGCTCGCTGCTGGACATCGACCACGGGACCTACCCGTACGTCACCAGCTCCAACACCACGGCTGGCGGCATCTCCACCGGTTCCGGCGTTGGCCCGATGTACCTGGACTACATCCTCGGCATCACCAAGGCCTACACCACCCGTGTCGGTTCCGGCCCGTTCCCGACCGAGCTGTTCGATGACACCGGCGCCACGCTTGCCAAGCGCGGCCACGAGTTCGGTTCGACCACTGGCCGTGCCCGTCGTTGCGGCTGGTTCGATGCCGTGATCCTGCGTCGCGCCATCGACGTCAACAGCATCTCGGGCATCTGCCTGACCAAGCTGGACGTGCTGGACGGCCTGGAAACCATCAACATCTGTGTTGGCTACAAGAACGAGAACGGCGCTGTCATCGACGCACCGTCCGACGCCGACAGCTACATTGGCCTTGAGCCGGTGTACGAAGAGATGCCGGGCTGGAGCGAGTCGACCCTGGGCGCCAAGACCCTGGAAGAGCTGCCACAGGCTGCGCGCGATTACATCAAGCGCATCGAGGAGCTGGTTGGCGCGCCGATCGACATCATCTCCACCGGCCCGGACCGCAACGAGACCATCGTGCTGCGTCACCCGTTCGCCTGATCCGCGTTCTGCGTTGATCCAACGCCGCGTCCCGCAAGGGGCGCGGCGTTTTTCGTTTTCAATGCAGCATGTTCTGTGTAGGAGCGGCCTTGTGCCGCGAAAGGGGTGCGAAGCGCCCCCGGAATTCTTCGTTCAGGCATAACATACCGTGGTCGCTTTGCGACCCTTCGCGACGCAAGGCCGCTCCTACCCTGGTCGCATTCCAGCTATTGGCCGATATACCTGCTGTTTCAGGCACAACCCTTGCTGTAAGAATAGTCTGCGGATGCCATCAAAGTAATGGCTCCAGAAACACGAGGGATTACACGTGTCTGCCATCCTTTCATTGTTACGAAGCCGCCTGTTGCGGCCTGTGTTTGTTGCGCTTGGTATCGCTCTTTTGGTGCAAGTGCTGGTTGCAGTCGCCCTGACTCGGAGCACGGTCACGGCGCTTGAAGCGGATCTTGATCAGCGTTTGGGTAACGATACCCGGCAATTGGCCACGGAGCTTGAGCAGGCCGGCAAGGATGTTCGCGCCGGCCTCGACAGCCTCTCGGCAAGTACTCGCCAGCGCTTGAGCGCAGGCCTTTCCGAGCGGCTGCATGACGAACAGCTGCAATTGCGCGCCACCCTTGAACAAACCCTCAAGGAGTCGGCCAACGACATGGCCGAGCTGCTTGCCTCGGTGGCGCCTCGGGCGATCTGGGACAACGACGTGCCCATGCTTTCGGACTTCGCCCGCCGCGCCCAGCGCAACCCCAATGTGTTGTTCGTGATCTACAACGACGCCGAGGGCCAGCACCTGACCCGCTACCTCAACCGGCAAAACCCGATAAACGAAGCGTTGATGGCCAAAGGGCAGGGCGAGCGTGCGCTGGACAAAGTCATCGACGCGGCGCGCAACGACCCGTCGGTGTACTTCGTCGAAGCACCGATCAGCCCCAATGGCGTCGAAATCGGCAAGGTGCTGATGGGCGTGTCTACGGCAAGCGTCGACCAGCAGCTCAAGGCGCTTGACCAGCGCTTCACTGCGCTGATCGCCAGCGGCGAGCAACTGGTTGGCGACAGCCTGGTGGCGGCTGCCGCCGACAGCGGCAAGGCTCTGCGTGCACGCCTGGAGACGGCGCAGAACAGCGCCACGGCGATGCAGGCCAACACCGCGCAAACCGTCCGCGATGCCGCTGGCGAGCTGCGCTGGCGCATCGGGCTGGGCCTGGTGCTGGTGGGCCTTGGCGTGCTGCTGGTGGTGGCCGTGGTGCTGGGCCGGCGCGTGCTGAGCAAGCTGCGGCTGCTGATTACTGCGCTCAATGACCTGGCGGCGGGCGAGGGTGACCTGACCAAGCGGGTGACGCTGGACAGCCGTGACGAGATCGGCGACATGGCTTCGGCCGTGAACCGCTTCGTCGACAAGCTGCAGCCCATCGTGCGCGAGGCCGGTGAAGTGGCCCAGCGCACCGGCGTCGAGATCGGCAGCATGGCCCAGCGCAACGCCGGTGCCGATGCCGCCGCAGCCCTGCAGCGTGACGAAGTGGCGGCCAGCCTGCGTGATCTGTCGAGCATGGCCGATGAGGCCCAGGCTGAAAGCCATGCCATGCAGGCGGCGTTGCAGCAGGTTGTGGATATCCGCCAGGCCACCGATGAAAACAGCGTGGCGTCGACGCAATTGGCGCGGCTGATCGAAAACCTGGCCGGCGAGGTGCAATCGGGCTCGCAGGTGATCGAGCGCTTGGCCAAGCAGAGCGAGCAGATCGAAGTGGTGCTGACGGTGATCCACGGTATTGCCGAGCAGACCAACCTGTTGGCGCTCAACGCGGCCATCGAAGCGGCCCGTGCCGGCGAGACTGGGCGAGGGTTTGCGGTGGTGGCCGACGAAGTGCGCGCGCTAGCCAGCAAGACACAAAGCTCCACCGGCGATATCCAGTCGCACATCACCGCGCTGCAACAAGGGGCCAAGGAGGCGGTGGCGACCATCGGCCAGGCCGGGCGCCAGGCCAGCGAAGGGTTGCTGGTGCTGCGTGACAACGAGCGCCGGCAGCAGTCGGTGCAGGCCGCGGTGGAGCAGGTGCATGCGGCCATTGGCCTGGCCACCCGCGCGGCCGAGCAGCAGGCGCATGGCGCGCAGGCGGTGCGGGGCCGGGTGGAGAATATCCATGCCCAGGCTGAGCGTTCGGCTGAAGTGGTGATGCAGACCACTGCCAGCAGCAAGGTGCTGGATGACCTGGCTGCGCAGTTGCGGGCGAGCCTGGGGCAGTTCAGGGCGTAAAAACGGGGCTGGGAGTGCTGGCCTCATCGCAGGCTAGCGCCAGCTCCCACGCAGGCCGTGCTCAACCGCAACATTGCTGGTTGGACCCTATCCTGTGGAAAATGATAGAGAGCCGTGGCGAGCGGGCTTGTCCCGCGTTGGGCTGCGCAGCAGCCCTGAAAACCCAAGGGGC
>NZ_JABWRG010000044.1:0-36498 GCF_014268825.1 Pseudomonas sp. SWRI51
GCCCTTTCGCGACACAAGGCCGCTCCTACACAATCAAAAGCGACTTGCCCGAAACCATAGAATCTCCCACAGGGATCCGAGCCAAGCATCAATATCTTGGCAGGCACAGTTTCTGTGGGAGCTGGCGACAGCCTGCGATGAGGCCGGAACAAGCCTGCACAGGGTTGTGTCCGACGGGCTTGCCGTGGGCCGTAAGGGCCGCAACGCAGCGCTCAGGCCCCAATCAGGAAGGTAAAGCGCCGCTCGTAGCCGACCCGCGCGGGGTAACCATTGCCGGTGTCGTGCCAGCCGGTGGCGCGGTAGCAGGCAATGGCCGCCTGGTTGCCCGGGTCGACCGACAACTGCAGGCGCTCGACCTCGGGCCACACGCCGTGCACCCACGCCGGCAGCGCCTGCATGCACAGCCGCCACAGGCCACGGCCCTGATACCGCCGGTCGATCTGCAGCGCGCTGACCGTGGCGGCGCCCGGTTCGCTCCACGATGCCCGAAGCCCACGCTGCAACAGCATGAACCCGCACGGCTCGCCATCGAGCAGCAACACCACGCCGCGTACTTGCTCGCGGTTGGCACTCGACAGCAGGTACAGCGCGCTGTCGATGGCGCCTGCGTGCAGCTGTTGTTCGGGATGCACTTCAAGCCCCTTCAGGCGCTCGCGCTGCACTGGGTTCAATTGGTCGTAGTCGCTGAGTTGCATGGCGGTGGCGCACCTGCCTGAGAGGATTGGCAGCAGATTCCGCCGCATGCTGCAGTCTATCGCGACATTCGTTACCGCTCAGCAAGCATGCTGGTATGATGCGCGGCTTTTTTCCACCCCACGCAAAACTGCGGCATCCGCTGATGACTGTGCTTTGCTGATGGGGTCGATACATTCACGGCGCCTGGGCGCCCGGGGAGCAGGCATGCTGGAAAGGCTGTTTCAACTGAAAGCGCACAACACCAATGTGCGTACCGAGATTCTGGCAGGGGTTACCACCTTCCTGGCCATGGCTTACATCCTGTTCGTCAACCCGAGCATTCTCGGCGAGACCGGCATGGACAAAGGCGCGATCTTCGTCGCCACCTGCCTTGCCGCTGCCATCGGCTCGGTGACCATGGGCCTGATCGCCAACTACCCGATTGCGCTGGCGCCAGGCATGGGCCTTAACGCGTTCTTCACCTATACCGTGGTGCTGCACATGGGCCACACCTGGCAGGTGGCGCTGGGTGCGGTGTTCCTCTCGGCGGTGCTGTTCTTCCTGTTGTCGATTTTCCGCATCCGCGAATGGATCGTGAACAGTATCCCGCTGCCGCTGCGCTCGGCGATTGCCGCAGGCATTGGCCTGTTCCTTGCGCTTATCGCGCTGCATAACGCGGGGATCGTCGTCGATAACAAGGCCACCCTGGTGGGCCTGGGCGACCTGAGCGAACCGGCGCCAATCCTCGCTACCCTGGGCTTCTTCGTCATCGTCGCGCTGGAATCGCTGAAAGTGCGGGGCGCGGTCCTGATCGGCATTCTGGCCGTGACCATCGCCTCCATAGCCTTCGGCGTAACCCCGTTTGCAGGCGTGGTATCGATGCCGCCATCGCTGGCGCCGACCTTCCTGCAGTTGGACATCAAAGGCGCCCTGGACGTTGGCCTGATCAGCGTGATCTTTGCCTTCCTGTTCGTCGACCTGTTCGACAACTCCGGCACCCTGATCGGTGTGGCCAAGCGCGCCGGCCTGATGGGCAAGGACGGCCACATGCCGAAGATGGGCCGCGCCCTGATCGCCGACAGTACCGCGGCCATGGCCGGCTCGCTGCTGGGCACCTCGACCACCACCAGCTACATCGAATCTGCCGCAGGCGTGAGCGCCGGTGGCCGCACCGGCCTGACCGCCATCGTGGTGGCCGCGCTGTTCCTGCTGGCGCTGTTCTTCGCCCCGCTGGCCGGCAGCGTGCCGGCCTTCGCCACGGCGCCTGCGCTGTTGTTCGTGGCGGTGCTGATGGCCTCGGGCCTGGCCGAAATCAATTGGGACGACGTCACCGAAGCGGCGCCGGTGGTAGTTACCGCCCTGGCCATGCCGCTGACCTATTCGATTGCCAACGGCATCGCCTTCGGCTTCATCGCCTGGACCGCCATCAAGCTGCTTTCCGGTAACCGCCAGGACCTGAACCCAGCGCTGGTAATCCTGTCCATCCTCTTCGTCATCAAGCTGGCTTGGTTCAACGCATGAGTGCTGCCTTCGACCCTACGCAATATGACGCGCAACTGGCGGCCAAGGCCGCCCGCTTGCGCGAGCTGCTGGCCCCGTTCGATGCGCCGGAGCCTGCCGTGTTCGATTCCCCGCGTGCGCATTACCGACTGCGCGCGGAGTTTCGCCTGTGGCGCGAGGACGGCCAGCGCCACTATGCAATGTTTGCCCCAGGCGACAAGCACAAGGCGATTCTGATCGATGAGTTCCCCATTGCCAGCGAGCGCATCAATGACCTGATGCCGCGCCTGAAAGCCGCCTGGCAGGCCGATGAAGCGCTAGACAATCGGCTGTTCCAGGTGGAGTTTCTGACCACCCTGGCGGGCGATGCAATGGTCACGCTGTGCTATCACCGCCCGCTGGACGAGGCCTGGGAAGCCGCTGCCCAGCAGCTTGCAAGCGAGCTGAATGTCAGTGTGATTGGCCGCTCGAAGGGCAAGCGGGTGGTGATCGGCCGTGACTATGCGGTTGAAAAGCTCGATATCGCCGGGCGCACGTTCAGCTATCGCCAGCCGGAGGGCGCGTTCACCCAGCCCAACGGCGCGGTGAACCAGAAAATGCTGGGCTGGGCCGTGGACGCCATGGGCGAACGTGACGATGACCTGCTGGAGCTGTATTGCGGCAATGGCAACTTCACCTTGCCGCTGGCGACCCGTGCGCGCCAGGTGCTGGCCACCGAGATCAGCAAGACCTCGGTCAATGCCGCGCTGCATAACCTTGATGAGAACGGTGTGGGTAACGTGCGCCTGGTGCGTCTTTCGGCTGAAGAGCTGACGCAGGCGCTGAACGAGGTGCGGCCGTTCCGTCGCCTGGAAGGCATCGACCTGAAGCGCTACGCGTTTGGCACAGTGTTCGTCGACCCGCCGCGTGCAGGCATGGACCCGGACACCTGCGAGTTGACCCGCCGCTTCGAGCGGATTCTGTACATTTCGTGCAACCCCGAGACCCTGGCGCAGAACATCGCCCAGCTGCATGACACGCACCGCATCGAGCGCTGTGCGTTGTTTGACCAGTTCCCATATACCCACCATATGGAAAGTGGTGTGCTGCTGGTTCGTCGCTGACGAGCACAGGGTGAAGGCCTGCAAGGCCTTCACCCTGTGCTACCTACCCTATCGGGACCAGCGCCACAAGATCGGACTTTTCCTATCCTCACGCCACAGGCGCAGGTCTACCCTGTGCGCCCCCTAATCCGGCGTAAGGCTTCCCCATGAAATCACTGCAATCAATGGCCACTGGCCTGGCCCTGGCGCTGCTGGCAACCGCAGCCTCTGCCAATGACACTTTGGTATCGGTGCCCAACAGCACCGCACTGGCTTGGCAGCAAGTGCCTGGCACCGACGGCGCGGTCAGCTACGCCAACGTAGAAGGAGACCTGTTCGGCAAGGGCGCCTACTCCGCGTTCGTCAAGTTTCGCAAAGGCACCGATAACGGCCTGCACAGCCACAGCCAGGCGCTGCCGACCGTGGTCCTGGGCGGCACCTTCTACGCGGTGATCGACGGCAAGCGTGTGGAATACCCAGCCGGTGCCTACTACCACCTGCCAGCTAACCTGGTGCATGAGAGTGGGTGCAGCGCAGCAGCCGACTGCTTGCTGTTCCAGTATCAGCCCGGGGCGTTCGACCTGGTGCCCGCGCAAGGCTGAAACGACCAAGGGGCAAGCCATGCCGGCGCACCGGTAGCGCTTGCCCCGTGCAGCTTGAATCCTCAGAAGTCGAAGAACACCGTCTCCCCCTCCCCCTGAATGCGCATATCAAACCGATACGCCGTCTTGCCATCCACTTCACAGCGCTTGGCAATCAGCGTCTCGCGCCGCTGCGGCTGTTCAATCAGGTTAAGCACCGGGCACTTGGCGTTAGCCTCGGCCTCGTCATCGAAATACACCCGCGTATGCAGGTGAATATTGATGCCACGGGCAAACAGGCTGATGTTGATGTGCGGCGCCATCGGCACACCGGCAGCATTGTTGACCACCCCAGGCTTGACCGTGTGCAGCGTCCACTCCCCAGCATCGAAGGTGGTGGCGGTCCGACCGAAGCTGTTGAACGCATGCTCCTGGTTGTAGTCATCCTGATACTGGCCATTGGCGTCGGCCTGCCAGACTTCGAGGAATGAATCGCGCACCAGGTGGCCATTGCCGTCATAGACGTGGCCGATCAGCAGAATGTGCTCGCCTGGCGCCTGCGGCTTGGCCAGGTGGCTCCAGATTTCCTGTTCGCGGGTCGGGTTGCCCGCAGCTTCCAGTGCCAGGCCAATGTGCACGTAAGGGCCAGCAGTCTGCGATGGGGTTTCCGGCAGCAGTTCGATAGGCATGACGGCGCTCCTCAGCGGTTTTCGAAGTGGGTCTGGCGCTGGCCGCGCAGTACGATGTCAAAGCGATATGCCAGGCAATCCATCGGATTGGCCGCGCTCATGTCGAGCTTGGCGATCAGTTGCTGGACCGCATCAGGGTTGGCGATCGACTTGACGATAGGGCACATCGGAATCAACGGGTCGCCTTCGAAATACAGCTGGGTAATCAGCTTGGTGGCAATCGATGGGCCGCTCACCGAGAAGTGGATATGCGCCGGGCGCCAGTCGTTGGGGCCGTTGCGCCAAGGGTATGGGCCGGGCTTGATGGTGCGGAAGCTGTAGTAGCCGTCACGGTCGCTAAGGCAGCGGCCAACGCCACCGAAGTTGGGGTCCAGCGGGGCCAGGTAACGGTCGTTCTTGTGCCGATAGCGGCCACCTGCGTTGGCTTGCCACATTTCGACCAACGTATTGGGCACCGGCTTGCCGTACTGGTCGACAATGCGCCCGGCCACGATAATGCGCTCGCCAATCGGCAGGCCACCATTGTTGAAGTTCAGCAGCAGGTCGTGGTCATGTTGGCCAAAGCGCAGATGGGAAAAATCCGGGCCGGTGGTTTCGCTGATCGACTGCGGAATGCTCACCAGCGCTTGGCGCGGGGAGCGGGCAATCGAGGTCTTGTAATCAGGCGTGAGGGCCTTGGGGTGCCAGTTGCGATCACGGATCACGAAGCGGCTGGTGTCCTGGGCGGGCATGCCGGGTTCCTCTCTTGGAATTATCGAAGCGCCTGGGCGTGGCAGGCGGACTTGCAGTTTCCGGCAGGCCGGGCGGGATGAATACTGAAATTGGCGGTCACAGGCATAACCATTTGGTTATGCATGAGCGGGTTGCTCAGCACTGGACTAATCTTTTGACTTGATGTTTCAACAACCGGAGAGCTCCACATGGAATGGCGAAAAGGCCGACGCAGCGACAACGTGGTCGATGCCCGCGGCGCAGGTGGCGGTGGCGGCGGCATGCGTTTCGGCGGCGGCAAGGGCCTTGGGCTCGGCGCCATTTTGCTGATCGTCGGCATCGGCTGGCTGACCGGGCAGGACCCGCTGCAGATTCTTGGCCAACTGACCGGGCAAATGCAGCAACAGGCGCCGGCCACTGTCGGCAACAAGGCGCCGGCGGCCAACGACGAGCAGGCGGCCTTTGTTGCCTCGATCCTCGGCGACACCGAAGACACCTGGAAAGCCCTGTTCGCCCAAGCCGGCAAGCAATACCAAGACCCGAAACTGGTGCTGTTCAGCGGCCAGGTGAACTCCGCCTGCGGCTTCGCCTCCTCGGCAGTGGGGCCGTTCTACTGCCCGGCCGACCAGCGCGTGTACCTGGACATGACGTTCTTCCGCGAAATGGAAACCCGCTTTGCCGCCGAAGGCGACTTCGCCCAAGCCTATGTGATCGCCCACGAAATCGGCCACCACGTCCAGACCCTGCTTGGCGTATCGGCCAAAGTCGACGCCGCACGCCGCAGCGGGCAACGCATGGAAGGCGACAACGGCTTGCTGGTGCGCCAGGAATTGCAGGCCGACTGCCTGGCTGGGGTCTGGGCCTATCAGGCGCAAAAACGCCTGAACTGGCTGGAGCCCGGCGACGTCGAGGAAGCGCTCAACGCCGCCAACGCCATCGGTGACGACCGCCTGCAACAGCAGGGCCAGGGCCGCGTTGTGCCTGACTCCTTCACCCATGGCACTTCGCAGCAGCGGGTGCGCTGGTTCAAGGCCGGTTTTTCCAGCGGCGACGTGAACCAGTGCGACACCTTCGCAGCCCGCAGCCTGTAAGCCCTCCAGGGGCTGCCTCGCGGCCCCGAAACCCACACATTTCAATGGGTTATAAATCTGCTGAACGGCGTTTCAGCTTACGCCTCGCTGGCCGATAACACCTTCACGAATCAGCCGGGCCCTGCACAAGAACAACGCCCGCGGTTTGAGATCAAGTGAAAGAAATCAAATTCGGAGAGCGTGCATGAATAGCTGGTTTGCCAACATCAGCGTCAACCTCAAACTCGGCCTGGGCTTCGGCCTGGTGCTGGTCCTGACCGGCCTGCTGGCCCTGACCGGCTGGAACAGCCTGGGCAGCCTTATCGACCGCAGCAACTGGATGAGCGACATCGGTAAGCTCAACAAAGACCTGACCGACCTGCGCGTGGCGCGTCTGCAGTACATGATCGCCAACGGCGACGACGCCTCGGCGGCCAATACCCAGACCAAGCTGGACGCCTTCAGCAAGCAGCAGGATTACCTGGTCAGCACCTTCAAGAGCCTCGACAACGTCAAGTTGCTGCAGGCGCTGGGCCAGACCATCAGTGAGTACAAGGTGTCGCTGAACAAGATGCGCGCCGGCTACAAGGTCTCTACCGCTGCCCGCGATTCGATGAACCTGGTGGCGATCAAGGCCGACGAAGCCATGGACGCCCTGAGCCAGGACGTGATGAGCCGCAGTGAGTCCGACAGCGTGCGCCTGGCCCAGTACCAGTTGATCAGCAAGGCCCGCCAGCAACTGCTGCAGGTGCGCATCGACGTGCGCGGCTACATCGCCGACAACAGCGCCGCCAACGAACAGGCCGCCCTGCGCCAGCTCGATGCCGCGCTGGTCGAAGTCGACACGCTCAAGCGCGAACTGCCCAACGAAGCCCCCCGCCTGCAACAGTTCGAACAGTCGGTGCTGGCCTACCGCGACGCGGTGCGCCAGTTCCGTGATGCGGTCGCAGCCATCGCCACCGCACGCGCCGAGATGACTGTGCAAGGCGCCGACATCGTCAAGCGCAGCGATGCGCTGTACGCCATCCAGATCGAGCGTCGCGACATCGAAAGCGCCCAGGCCCGCAGCCTGCAGATCATCGCCACCTTGCTGGCGCTGCTGGTCGGTGTGCTGGCAGCATTCATCATCACGCGCCAGATCACCCGCCCGCTGCGCGAAACCCTGGACGCTGTGGAGAAGATCGCCGCAGGCGACCTGACCCAGAACCTGCGCGTTACTCGCCGCGACGAGCTGGGCGTGCTGCAACAGGGCATCGCGCGTATGGGCACCACCCTGCGCGAGCTGATCGGCGGCATCCGTGACGGCGTCACGCAAATCGCCAGCGCCGCCGAGGAACTGTCGGCAGTGACCGAGCAGACCAGTGCCGGTGCCAACAGCCAGAAGGTCGAAACCGACCAGGTGGCCACTGCCATGCACGAAATGGCCGCCACCGTGCAGGAAGTTGCGCGTAACGCCGAGCAGGCTGCCATGGCTGCCACCAACGCCGATACTGAAGCGCGCAACGGTGACAAAGTGGTTGGCGAGGCGATCAGCCAGATCGAGCGCCTGGCCACTGAAGTCAACCGTTCCACTGAAGCCATGAACCTGCTGCAGCAGGAAAGCCAGAAGATCGGCAGCGTCATGGATGTGATCAAGTCGGTGGCCGAGCAGACCAACCTGCTGGCGCTTAACGCCGCCATCGAAGCCGCCCGTGCCGGTGAAGCGGGCCGTGGTTTTGCCGTGGTCGCCGACGAAGTCCGCGGCCTGGCCCAGCGGACCCAGCAGTCCACCGAAGAAATCGAAGGCCTGATTGCCAGCCTGCAACAGGGCACCCAGCAGGTTGCCGACGTCATGAGCGGCAGCCGTAGCCTGACCGACAGCAGCGTCGAGCTGGCGCGCAAGGCCGGTGGTTCGCTGGACAGCATCACCCGGACGGTGTCGAACATTCAGTCGATGAACCAGCAGATCGCCGCCGCCGCCGAGCAGCAGAGCGCCGTGGCCGAAGAGATCAGCCGCAGCATTCTGAACGTGCGTGATGTGTCCGAGCAAACCGCCTCGGCCAGCGATGAGACCGCAGCGTCCAGCATCGAGCTGGCGCGTCTGGGTGGGCACCTGCAGACCTTGGTCAGCAAGTTCCGCGTCTGACCCGGTAAAGCATCGCGGGGCAAGCCCGCTCCCACGGATGCCGACACGGGCACCGTAGGAGCGGGCTTGCCCCGCGATCATTTGCGCAAGCGGTTACTTGACGACCATGCCCACGCCACGCCCACGTGGGTCGGAGGCGGTCTCAAGTTTCTGCCCGGTGACCCGGATCGCCTGGATGTCACCCATCTCCCAGCCCTGATCCTCAAGCACATACCCCATTTTCTTCAGGTCATCGGCCACTGGCCCTTTGAGCGGCGCGTAGCTGTCGAAGTAAATGGTGTCCTTGGGCAGCAACTGGTGGTGCACCCGCTGCGCAGCCACGGCTTTTTCCAGCGGCATGCCGAAGTCATACAGGTTGTTCATCACCTGGAAGATCGAGGTAAAAATCCGCGAGCCGCCCGGCGTACCGACCACGAGCACCACCTGCCCATCACGGGTTACCAGGCTGGGGCTCATCGACGACAGCATGCGCTTGCCTGGCTCGATGGCGTTGGCGTCACCGCCGACCACACCAAATACGTTGGCTGCACCCGGTTTGGCACTGAAGTCATCCATTTCATCGTTGAGCAGGAAACCAGCCCCTTTCACCACCACGCCACTGCCGTAGTCCAGGTTGAGGGTGTAGGTGTTGCTCACCGCGTTGCCCTGCTTGTCGACGATGGAGAAGTGCGTGGTCTGGTGCGGCTCCAGGCCCGGCTTGACCTTGTCGGTGGCCGAGATGGCGTTGGGGTTGACCTGCGCTGCGCGCTTGGCCAGGTAATCCTTGGCCATCAGTTGATCCACCGGCACCTTGGTGAAACCAGGGTCGCCGAGGTAGTCGGCGCGGTCGGCGAACACGCGTTTTTCGATCTCGGCCAACAGGTGAATGTATTTGGCCGAGTTGTGCTCCACGCCCTTGAAGTCCGCTGCGCGGTCTTCCTTGATGCCCAGCAACTGGGCCAGGGCCACACCACCCGAGCTTGGCGGTGGCGCGGTGTAGACCACGTTGCCGCGCCAGCTGATGGCAATCGGGTCACGCCACACGGCCTTGTAGTCGGCCAGGTCCTGTTTGCTGATCAGGCCGTTATCGGCCTTCATCTGTGCCACCAGCAGGTCGGCGGTCTTGCCTTGGTAGAACTCGCTCACGCCCTTGTCGGCGATGCGCTCAAGGGTCTGCGCCAGCTCCGGCTGCTTGAACAGCTCGCCGACTTTCATATGGCCAAAATAGTCGTTGAAATTGGTCGCGGTCTTGAACAGCCCCTGGGCGTCGTCACGGTACTGGTACTGCTTCTGGGCGATCTTGAAGCCGTTCCTGGCATAGCCGATGGCGGGGGTGAGCAACTCGCTCCACGGCAACTTGCCAAACTTCTGGTGCGCCTCCCACAACCCCATCACCGTGCCCGGCACACCTGCGGCGCGGGCGCCGACCAGGCTCAGGTTCTCGATGACCTCGCCCTTGTCGTCCAGGTACATATTGCGCGTGGCAGCCTTGGGCGCGACCTCGCGGTAGTCGATGAAGTACGGCTTGCCGTCGACGTACAAGGTCATGAAGCCGCCGCCGCCAATGTTGCCGGCCTCGGGGTAGGTCACCGCCAGGGTGAACGCGGTGGCCACGGCGGCGTCCACGGCGTTGCCGCCTTTTTTGAGAATATCGGCGGCCACCTGTGCGCCATATTGATCAGGCGCGGCCACCGCGCCGCCTTCGAGGGTGACGGCAAACGCCGAGGAACAGCTCAGGATCGCGGCCCCAAGGGCCAGTAGCTGGAACGGGACAATACGCATGGGCACTTCCTGGTGTTGTTTTTGTTGATCAGTCATTAAAGGCCGAAGCCTTCATGCCCGGCAACCAACCCAGGGAAATTTCGCCGCCCTTGGACAGATACTGTCGCGTTCAGGCAACTGCGCAGGCGTACGTGGCGAGCTTTTTCTGGATGAAATCCAGGAAGCACTGGATGCGCAGGGCCAGCTGGGTGTTGCGGTAGTAGACCGCGTGAATAGGCTGGCGATAACCGTTGTTGTGCTCGCCCAGCAGCACCTGCAGGCGCCCGGTGCGGATGTCTTCGTGGGTCATGAAATGCGACAGGCTGACGATGCCTTCACCGGCAATCGCCAGTTGCCGCAGGGTTTCGCCGCTTGAGGCGAGCAACTGCGCGCGGATGCGCCAACTGTCGCCCTCGGCGTGGCGCAGCGGCCACAGGTTGAGCGATTCGGGGGCGCTGAAGCCGAGCAGGCAATGCGCATTGAGCGCCTCGACAGTGGTCGGGGTGCCATGCCGGGCCAGGTAGTCGGGGCTGGCCAGGATCTGCACCGGGCTGCAGCCCAGCGAGCGCGCATGCAGGGTGGAGTCGGCCAGTTCGCCGATGCGGATAGCCACATCGGTGCTCTGTTCGAGCAGGTCGATGATCAAATCATCGGTGTTCAGTTCCAGTTCGATACCGGGGTACTGCTGGCGGAATTCGCCGATCCACGGCAGGATCGCATGCAGCATGAACGGCGCAGCGGCGTTGATGCGCAGGCGCCCCGATGGGGTCTGGCGGTGCAGCGACAGGCGCTCTTCCATGTCGACCATCTGCTCAAGCACCTGGCGCGCCCGCTCAAGGAAGAACCGCCCCTCCTCGGTCAGGTCCATGCGCCGGGTGGTGCGGTTGACCAAGGTGGTGCCGAGCTTGGCCTCCAGGCGCGCCAGCGTGCGGCTGACCGCAGACGGGGTCTGGCCGATCTGCTCGGCGGCAGCCGAGATCGAGCCGCCGTCAATCACGGCGACGAATACCTGAAGCTCTTCGGATCGGGTTTTCACGGGGGTTGGCCTTGGCAGGAAGTCGTCCTGATAAATAGCGGCTACCTCAAGGCGATGCAAGCCGCCATCAGCGCAGGTTGCCGAACACCTGCTGCAGGTGTTGCTGGTAAGCGGCCAAGGCCGCAGGCACATCCGGGCGCTTCATCACATCCACCGCCAGGAAGGTCGGCAGGCCGCCCATGCCCAGGAACTGGTTGGCCTTGTGGAACGGGAAGTACACCGCATCCACACCTTTACCCTCGAAGAAGTCAGCCGGGTCGTCGAAGGCCTGCTGCGGCGCGTTCCAGGTCAGCGACAGCATGTACTGCTTGCCCTGCACCAGGCCGCCGCTGCCGTACTTCTGCGAAGCGTGCGAGCGGGTCCGGCCGTCGCTTGCATAGAGGCTGCCGTGGCCTTCGGTGAACACTTCATCGATGTACTTTTTTACCGTCCACGGCGCGCCCATCCACCAGCCCGGCATCTGGTAGATGATCACATCGGCCCAGAGAAATTTCTGCACCTCGGCTTTGACGTCGTAGCCGCCGTCGATGAAGGTTTGCTGAACGTCGTACCCGGCGCTGTCCAGGTAGGCCAGGGCGGCATCGTGCAGGGTCTGGTTCAAAAGGCCGTCGGAGTGGGCAAAGCGTTTGCCGCCATTGAGCAACAGGATGTTTTTCATGAGGGTGACTCTGAAGTGGGTTTGCCGGCAGGTTAGGCACTCGCGAGGCCCGGAAAAAGCCGCCCCGGAGCAAAATACATTTGCCTTGATTTCACGAATCCCCAGGCCATTGTTGCTTTAGACTTTGCCCACATTCTTCTTCAAGGACTCCGCCATGAGCCAACAGCACGCCTTTATTCTGAAAGCCAAGACCCGCCCGGAAATGTCCGAGGCCTTCGAACAGTTGCTGCGCCCCTTCGTCGAGCCAAGCCGCCAGGAGCCGGGCTGCATCGAATACCACATGCTGCGCGACAAACAAGACCCAAGCCTGTTCCTGTTCTTCGAAGTGTGGGCCGACAAGGCCGCGCTGGATGTGCACTCGGCCCTGCCGCACATGCAGGCGTTCTTCGAAACCCGCATGGACTACCTTGAGCACGACCTCGACGTGCAGATGATCGAGATGCTCAGCCCATCGAGCGCTAGCCGCTGATCAGCAAGTGCGCGCCAAGCAGCGCCAGGCCGATGAAGAAGCAGCGCTTGAACAGCGCTGCGCTGATGCGGCCGCGCAGCCACTGGCCCGCGAACATGCCCAGCAGCGCTGGGGCCAGCATTAGCAATGAGGCCCCCAGCGCCTCGCCGCCCAGGGCATCCTGCCCGGCAAGCCCGATGGCCAGCGCCAGGGTCGAGACCGTGAACGACAGGCCCAGGGCCTGGACCATTTCATCACGGCTCAGGCCCAGCCCCTGCAAATAAGGCACCGCCGGCATGACGAACACGCCGGTGGCCGCCGTGACCACGCCAGTCACCAGCCCGCACAGCGGGCCCAGCCATTTCTCCCGCTGCGGCGCAACATGCAGCCCCGGCCCGGCCAGCCCATACAGCGCATACACCAGCAACGCACCACCCAACGCGTGCGCCGCCCACGGCCCGCTGTCGATGCCCAGCCACACGCTGCCCAGCAAGGTGCCGACGAAAATCATCAGCAGCATGCCGCCCAGGCGCCGGATCAGCGCCAGCAGATGCCCGCCTGCCGCCAACTGCCACAGGTTGGTCAGGGTCGAAGGCACGATCAGCAGCGCCGCGGCCAGCGCGGGCGGCATCGCCAGGCCCAGCAGGCCCATGGCGATGGTCGGCAGGCCGAGGCCGATTACCCCTTTGACGGTACCGGCCAGCAGGAAGGTGAGCACCACCAGCAGGGTCAGGGCTAGGCCGATGTCCTGGTAGAACGCGAAGAGAGTTTGCATGGGGCTATCCTGACCGAACCTTGCGCTGTGGGAAAGGTGCATTGCCCGGCAGGCGCCTGGCCGCGCACGGCCTGCTAATGCGCCGCTGCCAGTTCGCGCAGCGCGGCCGAGGCCAGGAAGCCGGAGCGTGACGCATAGCGATGGTCGCGCTTCACCTTCTCGTCGATACGCTGCAACAGGTTCTCGGGCAACGTGGCGTTGAACCGCACGGCCTTGCCCAGGTACGGGGTGACATCGAAGTCCACCACCGCCCAAACGCCTCCGGCGTAGTCAGGGTTGACGATATGTACGTCTACCTCCGCCGGCTGCGGAAGTGCCTCGCCATCGGCGACCAGACCTTCAAAATGCAGGGCCAGGGCTTCTTGCACGTTCTCCAGCGCCAGGGCAACGGTGGCACCGGCTGAAAAGCAACCGGGCACATCGGGCACAGTAACGCCGTAATCTGAATCTGCGTCCTTGTGCAGCACTACTGGAAATTTCATAGCTTGTCTCCATTGATGTTCGGGGCCGCAGGGCGAGCACGCCAGCATGATCGCCATCATTTCAGTCCCGCCTGTTTCAGGATGCTGTGCACTGTGCCCCGGGGCAAACCGTGCCTGGGGTGTGGCACCGTCACGCGCCCAGGCTTGCATGGGTGCCTGAACTGATGATGACTTCCTTTGACTTCCACCTCGTACCAGCCGTCAGCCTCGATCAGCTGAATCACTTCCCTGCTGCGCATGTTGGATTCCTTGGCAGTCGATGTGTAGAGTACACATCAAAGTAAAATTAACCAGTGCCAATACACACCACACACACTTGGTGCGACAACCGGACTAAGCCGGCATTGCTGAAGGCAAGGTCAGACGCCGCAGCAGGAAAGATCTCCCTCCCCGCGATGGGCCTTGCCCTCCCCCTGCGCTTTCCTCACAATCCGCCCACGCCGCACACGACAGGGAGTTTCTCGTGCCATCGATCTACCAACTCAAACCCCGCTTCCAGGCGCTGCTGCGCCCCTCCGTGCAGCGCCTCTACAACCGCGGCGTCACCGCCAACCAGGTCACGGTCAGTGCCGCCGTGGTTTCCGTCGCCCTCGGCCTGCTGCTGGCCTGGCTGCCGCATGTCGCCTGGCTGTTCGTCCTCATTCCGGTGTGGATGCTGCTGCGCATGGCGCTCAATGCCGTGGACGGCATGCTGGCCCGTGAATTCGGCCAGCAATCCAGACTCGGCGCCTACCTCAACGAACTCTGCGACGTGATCGCCGACGCCGCCCTGTACCTGCCGTTCGCGCTGCTGGCCGGCGTCTCGCCGGTGCTGGTGGTGCTGGTGGTGCTGTTCTCGGTTGTCAGTGAATACGCAGGCGTCATGGGCCCACTGGCCGGTGCGTCGCGCCGCTACGACGGGCCAATGGGCAAGAGCGACCGCGCCTTCGCCTTCGGCGTGCTCGGTACCGGCGTCGCGCTGGGGCTGCTCAACGCCACCTGGATCAACGGCCTGCTGCTGGTCATCCTGCTGCTCTCGCTCTATACCCTCTACAACCGCGTGCGCCAGGGCCTGGCCGAAACCCGCTGAACTGCTTTTCGCCGAAAAAGGATATTCGCCATGCGCCAAGCGCAATCGCTGCACTTCAGTACCCACGACGGCGTCGAGCTGCACTACCGTCACTGGCCCGCTACCCGCAACGAGCACCAGCCGCGCCGGGCGGTGGTGATGTTCCACCGCGGCCACGAGCACGGTGGGCGCCTTGCGCATCTTGCCGATGAGCTGAACATGCCGGGCTACGACTTCTTCGCCTGGGACGCCCGTGGCCATGGCGAATCGCCGGGCGCGCGCGGCGACAGCCCAAGCTTTGGCACCAGTGTGCGCGACGTGCAGACCTTCATCGAACACCTGCAGGCCCGTCACGGTATCGCCGAAGCCGACATGGTGGTGCTGGCGCAGAGCGTCGGCGCGGTGCTGATCGCCACCTGGGCCCACGACTACGCGCCCAAGGTGCGCTGCCTGGTGCTGGCCTCGCCGGCCTTCAAGGTCAAGCTCTACGTGCCGTTCGCCCGGCCTGGCCTGAAACTGCTCAAGGCGCTGCGCGGCAACTTCTTCGTCAACAGCTACGTAAAACCGCGCCTGCTGACCCACGACCCCGAGCGGGTGATGTCGTACCAGGCCGACCCGCTGATCAGCCGGCCGATCTCGGTGACCATGCTGCTGGGCCTGTACGATGCAGCCGACCGCGTGGTGGCCGATGCTCAGGCCATTCAGGTGCCCACCCAACTGCTGGTGTCCGGCGCCGACTTTGTGGTCGAGCGCGGCCCTCAGCAACGCTTCTTCGACCGCCTGGGCAGTGCCCGCAAAGAAATGCATGTTCTGCCGGGGTTCTTCCACGACACCCTCGGCGAACGTGACCGTGGCCATGCCCTGGCGCGCATCACCCGCTTCGTCGAACACTGCTTTGACGCGCCACTGCCGGCACCGTCGCTGCTCGATGCCGACAAAGCCGGCGCCAGCTGCGCCGAAGCCGAAACCCTCGCCGCCCCCCTGCCGCGCAACTCGCTGCGTGACCTGTACTGGCGCGCCACCCGCGCCAGCCTGCAACTGGGCAAGGGCTTGTCGGCCGGGGTGAAACTGGGCTTCGACACCGGTTTCGACTCCGGCTCCACCCTCGATTACGTCTACCGCAACACCCCCACCGGCAAAGGCCGCCTGGGCGAGCGCATCGACCGCAACTACCTCGACGCCATCGGCTGGCGCGGCATTCGCCAGCGCAAGCTGAACGTCGAGGAACTGCTGCGCCAAGCCATCGCCAGCCTGCGCGAGCAACAGCGCCCGGTGCATATCGTCGACATCGCTGCCGGCCACGGCCGCTACATCCTCGAAGCGCTGCAAGGCCTGGAGCAACTGCCCGATTCGATCCTGCTGCGCGACTACAGCGAACTCAACGTGCAGCAAGGCCAGGCGCTGATCAGCGCCAAAGGCCTGGGCGACATAGCGCGCTTTGTCCAGGGCGATGCCTTCGACCGCCAGAGCCTGGCCAGCCTCGACCCGCGCCCAACCCTGGCGGTGGTGTCCGGGCTGTATGAGCTGTTCGCCAGCAACACCTTGGTCGGCAACTCGCTGGCCGGCCTTGCCGATGCCGTCGAAGACGGCGGTTACCTGGTGTACACCGGCCAGCCGTGGCACCCGCAACTGGAGATGATTGCCCGCGCGCTCACCAGCCACCGCGGTGGCGAGGCGTGGGTCATGCGCCGCCGCAGCCAGGCCGAAATGGACCAACTGGTCGAAGCGGCGGGCTTTCGCAAAATCGCCCAGCGTATCGATGAATGGGGCATCTTCAGCGTCAGCCTGGCCCAGCGGGTGCGTTGATGGCCCGTGAAGCGGGGCTGATCCGCCGCGGCGTTTTCTGGCTGTTGCTGCTCGGGCCGTTGTTTTTTCTCAGCTACGGCTTGAGCAACAGCTACACCGCAGGGCGCGACGATGTCGGCAGCCTGGTGTTCGCCTGGGAGCGGCACATGCCGCTGTGGCCGTGGACGATCATCCCGTACTGGTCGATCGACCTGCTGTACGGCCTTTCATTCCTGCTGCCGCTGAGCCGCCGGGAAATGGACCGCCACGCTCTGGCCCTGCTCAGCGCGCAACTGATCAGCGTCAGTTGCTTCCTGCTGTGGCCCCTGCGTTTTACCTTCGAGCGCCCGGAACTCGCAGGCCTGTTCGGCTGGTTGTTCGACGTGCTGATGGGCTTCGACAAACCCTACAACCAGGCGCCGTCACTGCATATCGCGCTGCTGGTGATCATCTGGGCGATGTTTGCGCGTCACACCCAGCGCCCGCTGTGGCGCTGGCTGGTGCATGGCTGGATGGCGCTGATCGGGGTCTCGGTACTGACCACCTGGCAACACCACTTCATCGACCTGCCCACCGGGGCGCTGGCGGGGTTGCTGTGCCTGTGGCTATGGCCGGCACA
Source organism: Pseudomonas sp. SWRI51 (assembly GCF_014268825.1). Lineage (NCBI taxonomy): Bacteria > Pseudomonadati > Pseudomonadota > Gammaproteobacteria > Pseudomonadales > Pseudomonadaceae > Pseudomonas > Pseudomonas sp. SWRI51. The sequence continues at coordinate 17,025 of NZ_JABWRG010000044.1, forward strand.
AGGGCCGCTGCCCTGGCAACAGGCGCGCCTGGCGCACGACCCCAAGCGCTGGCGCCTGGCGCTGCGTTACGGGCTGGGCGCGCTGCTGCTGACAGTGTGGGCGCGCACGTTCGGGCCTGCGCTCTGGTGGCTGCTGTGGCCGGCGTTGGCGCTGCTGATGGTGGCGCTCAATTACGCGGTGTTTGGCGCGGCTGGTTTTCAGAAAAACCCGGATGGGCGCTTGTCGCTCGCTGCGCGCTGCTTGCTGGCGCCGTACCTGTTGGGGGCGTGGGTCAACTCACGGCTGTGGACCCGGCGCCATCCACAGGCCGACGAGGTGTGCGACGGGGTTTATCTGGGGCGGGTGCCTGGCAAGGCTGATGCGTCTCGGTTCGCTGGGCTTGTGGATTTGAGTGCGGAGCTGGGCTGTAGCGCCGCCACCGCGGGGTTCGAGGCGGCGCAGCGCTATGTGTGCCTGCCATCGCTGGACCTGATCGCCCCGGACAAAAACACCTTGGAGCAAGCCGCGCAAGCCATAGAGCGCTTGCGCCAGCACGGCCCGGTATTGGTCTGCTGCGCGCTGGGCTATTCGCGCAGTGCCAGCGCCGTTGCCGCCTGGCTGCTCGCCAGTGGGCGCTGCGCGACCTGCGCCGATGCCGAGGCGCTGATCCGCCAGGCACGCCCGGGCGTAGTCCTGCATCCAGCCCATCAGCAGGTGCTGCAACACCTGGAAGCCCGGCCATGAACCTGTTTGTTACCGCCAGCCTGCTGGCACGTGGCCGCCAGCTGGAGCGCCTGTCAGACGGCATCACCCTGCTGGCGTTGGCGCTGGGCCTGGCGCCGCTGCTGGGCCTGGCGCTACCCATGCTGCCAAAAGTGCTCTGTGCAGGCCTGGTGCTGCTGGGCATTGCCCATAAGTACTGGGCCGTGCGCGTGGCGCTGGATGCCGAGTTGTTCACGCGCATGGCCGCAAGCGGCGACCTGCCTGCCGACACCCAAGCCCTGGACCGCGCCCTGCATGCGCTGCGGCTCAAGGCCCAAGCCTGCGACAGCCGCGACTGGCCTGCCCGCAGCCAAGGCGCACTGTCACTGCTCAACCGCCAGGCCGTGTGCCTGGCTTTGCAGCTACTGTTGATTCTCACCCTCCCCTTCACCGGATAAGACCGATGCCATGCTTGCCAGCCTGACCGCCTTCGCCATTACCTCCGCCGCTCGCCTGATCACCGGCGCCCGCGCCTTGTGGCTGGGCTGCACGCCGCAACCGGTACAGCGCCTGTACTTCGCCAACCACAGCAGCCACGGCGACTTCGTGCTGCTGTGGGCGGCGTTGCCCGAGACGCTACGCCGCCACACCCGGCCGGTGGCCGGTGCCGACTACTGGTGCAAACCGGGCCTGCGCGAGTTCATCATCCGCCGGGTGTTCAACGCCGTGCTGATCGACCGCCAGCGCCCGTCCGCCGAGGGCAACCCGCTGCAGCCGGTGCTCGATGCCTTCGCCCAGGGCGACTCGCTGATCTTCTTCCCGGAAGGCACGCGCAACCTGGGCGATGAGCAGTTGCTGGCGTTCAAGAGCGGGCTGTACCACCTGGCCGCCGCCAACCCGCAAGTCGAGCTGGTGCCGGTGTGGATCGCCAACCTCAACCGGGTCATGCCCAAGGGCCGCGCCCTGCCCTTGCCGCTGCTGTGCACCTTGAGCTTTGGTGAGCCGCTGCACCTGCAGGACGATGAAAGCAAGCAAGCGTTTCTCGAGCGGGCCCGCCAGGCCCTGCTGAACCTGGCCCCGAAGGAAGCCTGAAATGGATCACAACACGCTGTCCCTGTTCGCTGGCATTGGCGCCTTGCTGCTGCTCGCCAGCCTGATCGGCCGCCTGCTCAAATGGCGCGCAGGCCCTGCCCCGCATGCCGTGATCGACAACCTCAACGCCCGCATCAACGCCTGGTGGGTGATGGTGCTGGTGATCGGCATCGCCTTCGTGTTCGGCAAATATGGCGTGATCGTGCTGTTCTACGGCGTGTCGTTCTACGCCCTGCGCGAATTCATGACCCTCACCCCAACCCGGCGTAGCGACTACCCGGCGCTGGCGGCAGCCTTCTACCTGGCACTGCCGGTGCAGTACCTGCTGATCGCCATGGACTGGTACGGGCTGTTCAGCATTTTCATCCCGGTTTACCTGTTCCTGCTGCTACCGATCCTGGCCAGCCTTGGCGGCGACACCACGCGGTTCCTGGAGCGCGCCTCCAAGGTGCAGTGGGGCCTGATGATCGCGGTGTACTGCGTCTCGGCGGTGCCGGCGCTGATGACCCTGGACATCCCGGGCTTCGAAGGCCGCAACCTGCTGCTGATCGCCTGGCTGATCATCGTGGTGCAACTGAGCGATGTGCTGCAGTACGTGTGCGGCAAGCTGTTCGGCAAGCGCAAGGTGGCGCCTAACCTGTCGCCTTCGAAAACCCTCGAAGGCCTGCTGGGCGGTGTAGCGCTGGCCACCCTGATCGGCGCCATGCTGTGCTGGATCACCCCGTTCACCTTCTGGCAGGCAGCACTGATGGCGCTGACCGTCAACGCCATGGGCTTCTTCGGCGGCCTGGTGATGTCGGCGATCAAGCGCGACCGTGGCGTCAAGGACTGGGGCCACATGATCGAAGGCCACGGCGGCATGCTCGACCGCATCGACTCGGTGTGCTTCGCCGCGCCCGTGTTCTTCCACTTCGTGCGTTACTGGTGGGCGTAAGGCGGGTAATAGCGCAGGCAGACAGCTGAGCGTCGAGCCTGGGCAACTGCGGGCACGGCGATGGCCCTATGGTAGTGAGTCTTATCACTCTTTGCCTGGAGCCACGCCATGTCCGATTTCATCACCGTGCTGCGCGAAACCTGCCCGACCCCGGTCGTCGATGCGACCAAATGGAAGCGCATCGGCGGCGAGCCGCACACGGTCAACCTCAACGCCTACCTGTCGGCTGACGGCAGCAAGATCATGGGCACCTGGATCTGCACCCCGGGCAAGTTCGAGGTCAACTACGACAAGTGGGAGTTCTGCCACTTCCTCGAAGGCTACTGCATCATCACCCCGGAAGGCGAAGAGCCCAAGCACCTCAAGGGCGGCGATGTGTTCGTGATCGAACCCGGCATGAAAGGCACCTGGGAAGTGGTCGAGACCGTGCGCAAGTATTTCGTGTTTGCCTAAGCGAAACACAGTATGGGAGCGGGCTTGCCCCGCTCCCTCGCCGAGCCTATCAGAGATGTGCAGGCTGTTCCGGCCTCATCGCAGGCTGGCGCCAGCTCCCACAGGAATCTGGGCCAGGCCCCGATATTGCGGCTATGCGCGGTATCTGTGGGAGCTGGCGCCAGCCTGCGATGAGGCCAGGACAGGGTTGTACAAAACAATAAAACCTCCCACGATCGCTTGTCGATTCAATCCTTCTTGCGGTACCCCTCGACGATCGCCGAGAAATCCTTGCCGCCATCACCGCGCAGGCTCATGGCCTGATACAGCTGCTGCGCCACCGCGCCGAGGATCACCGGCTGGTGCGCCTGGCGGGCAGCTTCAGTGGCCAGGCCCAAATCCTTGAGCATCAGTTCGGCGCCAAAGCCACCGGTATAACCGCGTGCCGCCGGCGCTGTCTCGATCACGCCAGGCCACGGGTTATAGGTGTCTGAACTCCAGCAACGCCCGGTCGAGCTGTTGATGATGCCGGCGAGCACCTGGGTGTCGATGCCCAGCGCGTTGCCCAAGGCCATGGCCTCGGACACACCGATCATCGAAATGCCCAGCAGCAGGTTGTTGCAGATCTTGGCAATCTGCCCGGTCCCCACCTCACCACAGTGCACGATGTTGCGGCCCATCTGCTCCAGCACCGGCTTGAGGGTGGCGAACAGTTCGGCACTGGCGCCCACCATGAAGGTCAAGGTGCCGGCCGCCGCGCCCCCGGTGCCGCCGGAGACCGGCGCATCGCCCATGTCGATGCCTTTGGCGGCGGCCGCCTTGGACACATCGCGGGCGGTCTGCGGGTCGATGGTGCTGCAGTCCACCGTCGGAGTGCCGGGCTTGATCCCCGCCAGCACGCCGTCGTCGTTCAGGTAAACCCCACGCACATGGGCCGCAGCCGGCAGCATGGTGATCACCAACTCGCTGTTGGCCGCCGCGTCCTTGGGAGAACGGCTGATCTGCCCGCCCAGTTCGGCAAGCTCGGCCAGCACGCTCTGGTTGAGGTCGAACAGCTGCAACTGATGCCCGGCCTTGATCAGGTTGCGGGCCATGGGCGCGCCCATGTTGCCCAGGCCGATGAATGCAATACGCATGGCGAACTCCTTAGCGCAGGCTGATGGTGGTGTTCACACCGTCGTTGACGCTGTCGTCATCGAACCAGCGGGCGGTGACGGTCTTGGTCTGAGTGTAGAACTGCACCACTTGTTTGCCGTACGGGCCGAGGTCGCCGAGCTTGGAGCCGCGCGAGCCGGTAAAGCTGAAATAAGGCACAGGCACCGGGATCGGGATGTTGATACCCACCTGGCCGATGTCGATCTCGCTCTGGAACTTGCGCGCCGCCGCGCCGCTTTGCGTGAACAGGCCTGTGCCGTTGCCGAACGGGTTGGCGTTGACCAGCGCGATGGCCTCATCGAGGGTATCGACAGTCAGGGTCACCAGCACCGGGCCGAAGATCTCCTGGGTGTACACCTGCATGTCGGTGGTCACGCCGGAGAACAGGGTCGGGCCAATGAAGTTGCCTTGCTCATAGCCCGGCACTTGCACATCGCGGCCATCGAGTTCGAGCGTGGCGCCTTCCTTGATGCCGCTCTCGATCAGCCCCAACACGCGCTCCTTGGCGCGCCGGGACACCACCGGGCCGACATCGGTGCCAGGCTCGCAGCCGGCGTTGACCTTGAGTTTGGACGCCGCTTCCTTGATGTCCGGCAGCCACTCGCGGGCCTTGCCCACCAGCACCGCGACCGAGGTGGCCATGCAGCGCTGGCCGGCGGCGCCGAACGCAGCGCCGACCAAGGCGTTGACGGTCTGCGTGCGGTTGGCGTCAGGCAGCACCACGGCGTGGTTCTTGGCGCCCATCATCGACTGCACGCGCTTGCCGTGCTGGCTGCCGAGGTTGTAGACGTGGGTGCCGACCTCGGTGGAGCCAACGAACGAAATCGCCTTGATGTCCGGGTGGGTGCAGATGGCATCGACCACCTCCTTGCCGCCGTGCACCACGTTGAGCACGCCCGCCGGCACCCCGGCTTCCAGCGCCAGCTCCACCAGCATCACGGTGGACAGCGGGTCCTGTTCGGACGGCTTGAGCACGAAGGTATTGCCACAGACGATGGCCATGGGGAACATCCACAGCGGGATCATCGCCGGGAAGTTGAACGGGGTGATGCCGGCGCACACGCCGATAGGCTGGCGCAGGGTGTAGGTATCTACGCCGCCGGCGACGTTTTCGGCAAATTCGCCCATTTGCAGGGTGCCGATTGAAGCGGCGTGCTCGACCACTTCAAGGCCGCGGAAAATATCGCCCTCGGCGTCGGCAATGGTCTTGCCCTGTTCAGCGCTGAGGGTCTGGGCGATGCGCTTGCTGTGCTCACGGATCAGCGCCTGCAGCTTGAGCATGATGCGCATGCGCGCGCCAATCGGGGTGTCGCGCCAGGTCTTGAAGGCGCGCTCGGCGGCGGCGACGGCGGCGCTTACCTCCTCGGCAGTGGCAAACGGCACCCGCGCCAGCACCTGCTGGGTTGCCGGGTTGACGATGTCGCGCCATTCGCGGGTTTTCGACTCGACCCATTGGCCGTCGATCAACAGCTTGACCTGCTCGACCTGGGTCTGGTCTGGGGTGTGCGGTGCGTTCATCTGCGCTCTCCTTGGAATTATTGTCGCAGCGATGATGCCAGCGCCCGGAATGAACACGGGGTGGCGTGTAGGGGCTGAGTTCGAGTATAGATGTGCAAACATCCAACAAGAATCAACAAAAAAACCGGATCATCATGCAAAAAGACCTCACCTCCCTGAGCGCGCTGAACTGGGACGACCTCAAGTTCTTTCTTGAGGTAGCGCGCACCCGCAAGGCCAGCAGCGCCGCCAAGCGCCTGGCGGTGGACTACACCACGGTGTCGCGGCGCATCAGCTCGCTGGAAGGGGCGCTGGGCACGTTATTGTTCGAAAAATCCCGCACCAGCGGCTTTGTGCTGACCGCCGAGGGCCAGCGCCTGCTGGGTTACGCTGAGGCCATCGAGAGCACGCTGCACATGGCTTGCGAGCAAGTGTCGGGCTCCGGGGTGGCGTTGTCGGGGCATGTGCGCATGGGCTGTACCGAGGGCTTTGGCAGTTTCTTCGTCACCCCGCAACTGAGCCATTTCGTCGATGCCTGGCCGGCGATCTCGGTCGACATCCTGCCGCTGCCGCACTTCATCAGCCTGTCAAAGCGCGAGGCCGACATCGTCATCGCCTTGGAGCGCCCCGAGCACGGCCCCTATGTGTGCTGCAAGCTGTGCGACTACCGCCTGCGCCTGTACGCCACCCAGGGTTACCTCGACAACCATGCGCCAATCAACACCCTGGCAGACCTGGCCAGCCATCCGTTCATCAGCTATGTGGACGACCTGGCGTTCAGCTCGGAGCTTCTGTACCTGGCCAACCTCATCCCCAACGCCCAGGCGCACCTGCGCAGCACCAGCGTGATTGCCCAGTACACCGCCGCCCTGCAAGGGCGCGGCCTGGCGATCCTGCCCTGCTTCCTGGCCGCCCAGGACCCACGGTTGGTGACGGTGTTGCCGGAGCAGATCGAGGTGACGCGGCAATTCTGGATGTATTGCCGGGAGGATTTGCGCAAATTGAAGCGCATTACCCTGCTGTGGGATTACATCCGCGAGGTGACCGAAGCCAATGCGCCGCTATTGATGGGCGAGACGCGGGAAATGAGGTTTGCTTGAAAGTGGGATATGCGGCACTGAGGGGTTGCCGACCTGTCATTTTTGCCAGTAGACCAAGCTCCGCGGAGGGCGCCAAATGTTCTTGAATACACTTTCAAGGAGTGACGGTCATGCAATCAAACTCTGGGAGAACCAAGCCGTGCCTGAACCTGATCGTGATCGGCGATGCAGGCCAAGGCAAGACAACCCTCACCGCCGCGCTGACTCATTACAGCGCGAAGTTTTATGCGACAACCAGAGCGGAATACAAAGACCTGTGTGAGGGGAAAGAAGAAATAAGTGGCAACGCGCGCTATAAAGTTGCTCGTGTGGAGTATGAGACGCACAACCGCATCTGCAGGCAGTTAGATTTTCCAGATCACACTGACTGTGTGAAATATTTGGAAAGTGGTGCAGCCAAGGTTGACGGTGCCATCCTGGTTTTCTCACAAACTGATGACTCTATGCTGGTCGTCAAAACGCAGTTAAAACTGTGCCGAGCGGCAGGCGTAGAGCACCTCGTGGTCTTCCTAAACAAAAAAGTTGAGACCATGGACCCAGAATTACTGGAGCTGATGGAAATGAAAATTAGTGACCTTTTGAACGCTGAAGGATTTAACGGCGATGACGCGCACTTTCAGGCCGGGTCTGCGCTTACTGCAAATAATGACGAACTTGATTGCCCTGTATACCTGCTAATGGGCAACATTGAAGCGGAGATTCCTCTGCCCGAACGCGGACCTCTCGGGGAGTCATAACACTGCCCGATTTAATAGGCCGGGGCCGTTTAGGACCACCACTTGCAGCACAACTAGCCCCTTCAATCCGACGCCACCACAATCGACACCCGCCGGTTCTCCATCCGCCCAGCCCCGGTGCGGTTGTCGGCCACCGGCTGGCTGCTGCCGAGCCCGCGGGTCTTGATGTTCTGCGCCTGCATGCCGATACCGGTCAGGGCATTGGCAACGCTTTGGGCGCGGCGCTCGGAGAGTTGCTGGTTGTAGGCGGCCTTGCCCGATGCATCGGCATGGCCGTCGATGCGCACCTGCTGGATATCGACCGACAGCAAGGCTTTGCCAATGCGCTCGACGATGGCCTGGCTCTGGCTGTTGAGGCCGTCCACGTCGCTGCCGAACAGCACCTTGCCCGACAAGTCGAAGGCCCAGCCTTCATCGGTAGGGGCAAAGCCTTCGCGTTTGAGCACGGCAATCTGCTCAGGGCTCAGGCCTTTGGGCGGCACGCTCTGGCAGCCTTGTAGCGCCAGCACGGCCAGCAACAAGGCCAGCAGGGCAATACGGACATTCAACACACGCTCGATCACGGTTCAGCTCCTGTTTTTTCCATCAGCGGCGCAGCTTTCCGTCTGCGCCACTTGCCATTGGCCACGGCGCTTGCGCTTGGCCTGGTACATCGCCGCATCGGCGGCATTGAGCAGACTGGCCGGGTCGTGGCCGTCGTCCGGGTAAAAAGCGATGCCCACGCTCAACGAGGTGGTGATGCTGCTGCCATCGCTCAGCTGGATCGGCACCTGCATGCTGCTCACCACCTTTTCGGCGATGCGCTGGGCGTCTTCGCGGGCCGGCAGGGGGCTTAGCAGTACGGCGAACTCGTCACCGCCCAGCCGCGCCACCAGGTCGTGCTCGCGCAACTGCGCGCGTACCCGGCTGGCGACACTGATCAGCACTTCATCGCCCACGGCATGGCCAAGGCGGTCGTTGATCTGCTTGAAGTGGTCGCTATCGAGGAACAACAGCGCCACCTGCCCCTGATGCTGTGCGGCGTTGCGCAGGCAGCGGTGCAGGCGGCCTTCAAAATAGGCGCGGTTGGCCAGGCCGGTCAGGCTGTCGTGGCTGGCCTGGTGGGCGAGGGTCTGGTTCTCGCTTTGCAGGTGGCTCTGCCAGGCTTCCAGTTCATCGAGCAAGGCGTTGAAGTCGTTGCCCAGTTCATTCAGTTCGGCGATGCCGGTCGGCGGCACGCGGCGGTCGAAACTGCGCTCGCGCCGAGCGGCGTGGGCAACGCTGGCAAGATGGCGCAGCGGGCGGATGATATTGCCGAACACACGCCGCGACAGGTACAGCGCCAGCAGCGCACTGACCACGCTGCACAGCAGAATACCGCCCAGCCCGCTGAGCAGAAAACGCAGCAGGCTACCTCCCTGCCCGGTCAGCTCGACGTGGCCGACTGGCTGCCCCATATGTTGTATCGGCAGGTTGATCGGGTCTTCGAGCAGTGTGTCGGCCACCTGCGTCTGCAACTGCGCAAACAGGCCCGCGTCGTCGCGCTGCCAGCGCGCCAGCAATACGCCGTCCTTGCCGTACACCTTGGCGTCGGCCACTTCTTCATTGCTGGCGATCAGCGCCAGTGCCTCGTTGGCCGCTGCGCTGTCATCGAACACCACGGCGGCCTCGACGGTGTAGCTGATGGAGCGGGCGATCAGGTCCAGATTGTGGCTGGCGTACACCCGCAGCGCCGCCACCCCGAGCAGCGTCACCAGCACCCCGGCAAGGCCTGCAGCCAGCAGCGCGACACACAGGTGGCCACGCCCAAGCACCGAGCGCAAGGTCGGCAACGGGTAGCGCAACGTTCTACGCTTCACGGCTGCACCGCCCGGCGCCGCGACAACTGCAGCACGCTGGGGTGAATGCGCACGCCGCTGCGCGCGACCGAATCCAGGTTGACCTCGAACGCGACATGCTGGTCGCTGACCCGCAGGCAGAACAGGCTGCCGACCGTGCACGGGTCATCGGCCTCGCTGATGCTGAGCACCGGCTGGCCCGTCAGGGTGGTGAACAGGCGCCCGCGCTGGGCCGTGTCGAGCTTGCCGATGTACACCGCGTCGCAGGCCTGGGCCACGCTTGCGTCATCGGCCAGCAGGCGGCGCACCTGCAACGGCTGCCCGGAATTCTGCAGGTTGCCCTTGATCAGGTCGTCGGCATATTCCGTGGGGCCGACCAGGCACAGGCGCAGCGGGTTGGGGGTATTGGGCCAGCGGGCGTAGCCAAGGATGCCCAGCACCACTTGAGTGACCGCCTTGGCACGCTGCTGGGCCTGGGCGGGAGCGGCGCCGCTGTCGGCATGGGCGCAGGTGCCAAACAGCAACAGCGTGGCCAGCAGCAGCGAGAGCGCAGGGTCCGTCACTCGTCTCAAGGCCGACACTGCCACGGTCATGGGGGGTCTCTCAGTGTGTTACCAAGTAATGCCGCAACGATAGCATAGTGCCGCCGTGTGCCATCACTGCGTGTGCTCCAACATCAGCCCGGAAACCCGCCGTACCTTACGCGCCACAGCGTCTTCAAATACCCCGGCACGCGGCTCGATCAGGCTGAAGCAATGCTTGGCACGGGTGATACCGGTGTACACCAGCTCTTTGGTCAGCACCGGGTTCAGCGCATCCGGCAGCACCAGCGCGGTATGGGCGAACTCCGAGCCCTGGGACTTGTGCACGGTCATGGCGAATACGGTTTCCACCTCGTTGAGCCGGCTGGGCAGCACGAAGCGCACCCCGCCGCTGCCGTCGTTGCGTGGGAACGCCACCCGCAGCAGCGCCTGGCCCTGGTCATCGGGCAAACGCAAGGCGATGCCGATGTCGCCGTTCATCAAGCCAAGGCCGTAGTCATTGCGGGTGACCAATACCGGGCGGCCTTCGTACCAGGCTTGCTGGCTGTCGATCAGCCCGGCGTTGTGCAGCACCCGCGCGACCCGTTCGTTCAGGCCCTCGACACCCCAGGCGCCACGGCGCACCGCACACAGCAACTGGAAGTCCTCGAAGCTGTGCAGCACCTCGGCCGCCCAGTGTTCCCAGCGCGGATCATCGGCGCCAGTACCGGGCGGCGGGCGCAGGCGGCCGATGGCGCGCAGGTAGCTGCGATAGCCCTGCGGGCCGTCGGCGCCGCGATTGAGGCCGTCCAGCAGCAGGCGGTCGAAGCGCTTGTCGTGCTCGCCGCCCAGGGTCAGGCAGAACACATCGGCAGGCGCGCTGGCCAGCAGCTCGCGGGCTTCGGGCGCCTGCTGGCGGTTGACCAGCCGCGCCAACTGGCCGATGCCGCTGCCTTCGCCAAAGCGCCGCGAGTGGCGCAGCATGACAATTTGCTGGGCCAACGGCTTGCTGGGCGCCACGGCGGCGGTCAGGCCGGTTGTCGCCAGCGACTGCCCGCCCACCTGCTCCAGCCAGCTCAGCGTCTGCGGCCAATAGCAGCCTTCTTCGGCGTCGCGACACAGGTCGCCGAGCACCGCGCCCGCCTCGACCGAGGCCAGCTGGTCCTTGTCGCCGAGCAGCACCAGGCGGGCAGCAGGCGGCAGCGCATCGAGCAGGTTGGCCATCATCTCCAGGTCGATCATCGATGCTTCGTCGACCACCAGCACATCCAGCGGCAGCGGGTTACCGGCGTTATGCCGAAAATGCCGAGAGCCGGGACGGCTGCCGAGCAGCCGGTGAACGGTGCTGACTTCAGTGGGAATGTGCGCGCGCACGCTGCTGTCGACCTGCAACCGCTCGACCTGTTGGCCGATGGACTCGGTCAGCCGCGCCGCCGCCTTGCCGGTGGGCGCCGCCAGGCGGATGCGCAGGGGCCTGCCCTGCTCCACTGCCGGCGCTTGCAGCAGGGCCAGCAGGCGCACCACGGTGGTGGTCTTGCCGGTGCCGGGGCCGCCCGTTATTACGCTGAAGCCTGCGCGAGTCGCCAAGGCGCAGGCAAGTTTCTGCCAATCCACCTCGCCTGCGGGCGCACCGCCGGCAAACAGCTGCTCCAGGCGCTCGGCAAGGTCGGGCTGCAGCGATTGATGGCGCGCCAGGCGCTGGTGCAACGCCGCATCAATGCGCCGTTCATAGGCCCAGTAGCGGCGCAGGTACAACCGCTCGCCGCTGCGCACCAATGGCCGGGTGCGCTGCTCGGGGGCATCGGCCGCAGCCACCAGCGGGCTTTCGCCGATGCGCTGCAGCCAGGTAGCCAGGTCGAGGCTCGCCAGCAGCTGCGAAGGCAGCAGCAATGGCCCGGCCAGGGCATCGCCCTCAGGCGGCAGCGACAGGGCAAAATCGGGCTCGGCCAAGGTTTGCGCAAGGTCCAGGCAGACATGCCCATGGCCCAACTGGTGGCTGGCCAGTGCGGCGGCCAGCAGCAGCAAGGGGTCACTGCCGGGGGCGCGCTCTTCGAGAAAACTCACGAAGGCCCGGTCCAGGGCGCGCAGCCAGCCGCGTTCCACCCAGCGGTCGAGCAGGGCCAGCAGGTCGAGGCTGTCGCGCAGTGGCGCCAGGGCACTGAGGTGCTCGGCCTGAAGTGCGGTGGGCAGCAGGTCGGCAAGGCTTCGGCTCATGGCACCGCTCCGGCAAACAGGTCCTGCTGTTCCGGGGCTTGCTCGCCCCGGAACAACGCATCGAGCGCTTCGATCAGCGCCCGTGGCGGGCGGGCCTGATACAGGCCGTGGCCTGCGGCGGTGACGCCACGCAGGAAGATGAACAAGGCACCGCCAACATGGCGGTCGTAGTCGTAATCTGGCAGCCGCGCACGCAACTGGCGATGCAGGGCCAGCAGGTAGAGCACGTACTGCAAGTCGTAACGGTGATCGAGGATCGCCTGCTCCATGGCCAGCGCGTTGTAGGCCTGGGCGTCGGGGCCAAGCCAGTTGGACTTGTAGTCGGCCACGTAGTAGCGCCCGTCCAGCTCGAAGGCAAGGTCGATGAAGCCTTTGAACATGCCGTTGAGCTGGCTCGGCTGGAGGGCGGGTCGCGCAGCGCCATCATGGGTGTGGCGCGCCACCAGGTGGTCGAGCTGCAGCACATTGACCTGATGGCTGGCGAACCAGAACTCCATCTCGATCTGGTACTGGTTCAGGCCTGCCAACGTCAGGGTGCCCTGCTGCAGCGGCATCGGCTGCACCAGCATGGCCTGCAACCATTGCGTCAGGGTCGGGATCCAGCCGCTCCAGTCGCGGCGGTTACACCGCTGGCCGACAGTGCGCACGATTTGCTCGGGCTGCGCGCCCACCTCGGCAAAGCCTTCGCGGCCCGCCCATTCCAGCAAACCATGAAGGAAAGTGCCGGGCGCTGGGCCACGGGGGAAGCGGTGAATGTCGCCGGCCTCGGCCGGGACTTCGCGCAGCAACTGGCTGTCGAGCACTTCGTCATCGAGTAGCTGCTGGGCCTGAGAGCTGTCGGCGACCAGGGTCTGATCGCCCACGCGCAAGGCGCTGTAAGAGGCGATCCACCAGTTCTCGGCTGCCGCGCGGCGCGGCTTGCGCGGTGGCAACAGCTCATGCTCGCTGGCAGGGATCCGGTAGCGCTGCTCGTCGGCCTCGGGCAGCGGCGCGCTGCTGATCGCAGGCATGTCGTTACCGAGTGCCTGCAACCATTCGCCGAGCTGGCTGGAGGCAGCCAGGGGCTGGCCGCCGCCGAGCAGGTAGCCCAGGGCCGAGCGGTGCAATTGCGAGCTGCGCTGGCTGCCGCGCTTCAAATCGGCAACGCCCAGCCAACAGGCATGCTGGGCGCGGGTCAGGGCCACATAGAGCAGACGCAGGTCTTCGGCCAGGCGCTCGTCGTCGGCGCGCTCTATCTGCTGGGCGGTGGGGGTCAAGGTCAGCTGGCTGGCGCCGTCGTCGTCATGCCAGGCCAGCGGCAGGCGCGAGCCGTCCACGGGCTTGCCGGTGCAGATGAACGGCAGGTACACCAACGGGTATTCAAGGCCTTTGGACTTGTGGATGGTCACCACTTTGACCAACTGCTCATCGCTTTCAAGGCGCAGTATTTGCTCCTCGCCGGCCTGCCCGGCATTGGCCAGGTGTTCGGCCAGGTGCCGAATCAGCGCCTGCTCGCCATCCAGCTCACCGGCGGCCTGTTGCAGCAGCTCGGCCAGGTGCAGCAGGTTGGTCAACACGCGCTCGCCGTCGCTGCGAACCATCAGGCTGCGCGGCAACTGGAAGTCATGCAACAGGCGCCGCAACATCGGCAACACGCCTTGGCGCTGCCAGGTTTCGCGGTAACGACGGAAATCCATGACCCAGTTTTCCCAGACCCGCTCGTCCTGGTTCAGCCGCTCAAGCTCACGCAGCGGCAGGTCGAGGGTAAGGCTGGCCAGCGCGGCCTTGAGCAGGCGCTCGGAGTCGGGTTCGGCGCAGGCCTTTAGCCACGCCAGCAAGTCATGGGCTTCTTGCGCGGCAAATACCGAGTCCTTGTCGGACAGATACACACTGCGCACGTCACGGGCGGCAAGCTCGGTGCGGACCATCTGAGCCTCGCGCCCATCACGCACCAGGATGGCGATATCCGACGGCAGGCATGGCCGTAGCCTGCCCTCTTCATCGGCAAAGCCGGTCACGCCCTGCTGGCCGCCATTGAGCAAAGCAACGATGTGGCTTGCACAACTGGCGGCCATGCGCTGGCGGTACAGGGTATTGGCGACCGGCTCATCGATTTCGAGTTGCCAGCATTGCAGCGCCGGGCACGCTTGGCCGTCGATCTGCAACTGCTCGCTGCGGCCCTTGGCTTTGACCTCGATGAACGGCAGCGGGTTGTCGCCCTTGGCGCGGAACAAGAATGCGCCCCGGCCTTGCTCGCGCTGTTCGGCCAGCATGAACACGCGGTTGACCGAAGCGACCATGGCCTGGCTTGAGCGGTAGTTGGTGTCCAGGCTGTGCAAGCGCCCGGTGGTGGCGCGCCGGGCGGCCAGGTAGGTGAAGATGTCAGCGCCGCGGAAGGCGTAGATCGCCTGCTTGGGGTCGCCGATCATGAACAGGCCGGTGTCGGGGTTGTTGTCGCTGATGCGGTAGATACGCTCGAAAATGCCGTACTGCACCGGGTCCGTGTCCTGGAACTCGTCGACCAGCGCGACCGGGAACTGCTCGCGAATCAGCGCGGCCAGGCGCTCGCCTGCCTCGCTGCGCAGCGCCTGTTGCAGGCGCAGCAGCATGTCGTCGAAGCCCATCTCGGCGCGGCGGCGTTTTTCCACCTCAAAGCGCGCCGAAACCCACCCTGCGGCGTGCTCCAGCAATTGCGCATCGGGGGTTGCCAGGTTCTGCAACTGCTCGCGCAGGCCATGCATGGCTTGCAGGCCGGGGTGCTGCGGCGGCTCGCCGACTTTCCAGGCTTCGGCCATGCCGTCGGGGGTCAGGCGCGTGAAGCCGGTGCCCAGGTCCAGCTCCATCGCCTGCGCGTCGCCGGCCCAGGCGCGCAGCTTGTCGAACCACGGCTCGAAGTAGCGGGCTTGCAGCTTGCGGCCATCGGCGTGCTTGGCCGCGACGGCATCGCGGCAGATCTGCTGCAGCTCGTCGGCCCAGACAGCCCAGGGCGCCTTGAGCTGGTCGAGCTGCTCGGTGCGCAGGCGCAGGGCTGCCTCGATCAGTGCCTGTGGCTCAAGCTCGCCCACCTCGGCGCGCATGCGCCCGAACAGGGGGCGGATACGTGGCAACAATGCGTCGGGGCTGACCCAGTTGCTGCGCACCCAGTTCAGCGACTCGCCGCGCATACCGTAGCAGAAGCGCCGCCAGTAATCGCGAACCACTTGGCCGAGCAATTCGCTGTGGTCGGTCTCCAGGCTCTGGGTGAACAGGCTGCCACTGTCGAAGGCGTGCTCGCGCAGCATGCGCTGGCACCAGCCGTGGATGGTCGAGACGGCGGCCTCATCCATCCATTGCACGGCAATTTCCAGGCGGTTGGCACAGCGCGGCCAGTGCGCTTCGGGGTAGTCATCGCGCAGCAGGTGCAGCAGCGGGTCGGCGCCGGCAAGCTCGCCGCGGAAAAACCGCGCAGCTTCCGCCAGGCGGGCGCGGATCCGCTCGCGCAGCTCTTTGGTGGCGGCGTCGGTGAAGGTCACCACGAGAATCTGCGGCGGCAGCAGTTCGCGGCTGAACGCCTGGTCGTCGCCATGGCCCAAGATCAGCCGCAGGTACAACGCCGAGATGGTGAAGGTCTTGCCGGTGCCGGCGCTGGCTTCGATCAGCTGGCTGCCGTGCAAGGGGAAACTCAAGGCCAATGGGCGGGCCTGGCTCATTGGGCGCTCTCCGTGTTGCCGAGGGTTTGCCAGGGGGCAGCGAACAGCGGCCGGTACAAGGTTTCGCACCAGCCTTCGAAGGTTTCATCTTCGCTGAGCGCGGCAAAGTCGCGGTACTGGCGGGCCAGGGCGAGGCTTTCGCTGCGCTCGCCAAAGCTGTTCTGGCCGTCACCTTCGTAGGCACGGGCGGCAGCGGCCAGGGCTTTGTCCGGGTCTTCCTGGGCCAGCCAGGCGAAGGCGGTTTTGGCCGCCACCGGCAGCGGTGCATTCATTGCCGCCTGGCGCGCAACCAACAGCTCGCCCAAGCGCTCGGCCGCTTCAGCCTGGGGCAAGGGTGCAAGTAGCAGCGTCAGGTCGCTGGCCACCAGCGCGCTGTGCAGCGGGTAACCTGAGGCGCAGGCCGCCAGGTGCATCACCCAGGTGGGGATCAGCCGGTGGCGCTTGAGGTTGTTACGCCCGGCGCTGAGCGTGTTGGGCACGGTGGTGATGCTCAGCAGGCTCTGGTCGTGCGCCTGGTACACGCGCCCGAGCCAGCCTTCCAGGCGCTGCCCGCCGTGTTCGAAGTGGATCGGCAGCGCGCCCTCGACCAGGCTCGGCCAGCGTTGCAGCAATTGCCGGTGGCGCTGTAGCAGGTCGGGCAGCGGCTCGATCAGCTCGGCCTGCAGGGCCTCCCCAAACCCGGCCAACGGCAGCAGGCCACACGCCTGCAATTTGAGGGCCTGGGCCTTGAGCGCGTGTTCGGCGTTGTCGGGGTCGGCCAGCGCGGCGCCCAGCAGGCTTTCACTCAGGCCATAGCGCTGCAAGGCATCGAGTACGAAGGGTTCTTCATCAGGGGTGGGCGCTTCCAGGGCTTCGAAGAATACTTTCAGGCGCTGGCTGAAGAAGTGCCTGACCGGGTGGCGCAAAAAATCCTGCAATTGCATCAGCGTCAGCGGTTCGTCGCTTTCGTAGGGCGGCAGCGCTTCTGGCGCGGCCGGCGCGCTGGCGTCGATGCCGTGCAGGGCCAGCCACTCGTTGGCGAAGCTGAACAGCGGGCTGCCCTTGTGGAAGTAGCGCTGGCTGAAAGGTTGCAGCGGGTGTTCCTGGGTCAGTGCGTGCAACAGTTGCTGGCCGGCGTCGTGCTTTTCGTCGTGCTGGGCGCCGGCCAGTCGCCAGCCGGCCGCGAGGTGGTCGCGCAGTTGGCCGATCAATACCGAGGCCGGGCGCTCGCTGTTGTCGCGGATGCTGCGCCCGACCCAGCTGACATACAGCTGGTCGCGGGCCGACAGCAGCGCTTCGAGCAGCAGATAGCGGTCGTCCTCGCGGCGTGAGCGGTCGCCTGGGCGGTAGTCGCTGGCCATCAGGTCGAAATCGAGCGGTTGCTGCGCACGCGGGTAATCGCCGTCGTTCATGCCGAGCAGGCAAACCACACGGAACGGGATGGCGCGCATGGGCATCAGCGTGCAGAAATTCACCGAGCCTGCCAGAAAGCGCTGGGACAGCTTGCCTTGGTCCAGGCCCGACAACCACGCCTCGCGTACCACGGAGAGGGGCAGCAGGTCGTTCAAGGCTACCGATTCGCACGTCTGCAGCCAGGTGTCGCGCAGGTCCTGCAACTGGGCCAGCAGCAGTTCATCGTGCTCGTGCTCGGCCAGGAAGAAAATCTGCAACAAGGCGTGCAGGCGCTCACCCCATTGGGTGGCAGTGGCCGGCTCAGACAACACATTGCACGCGACGTCGAGGGCATCGAGCAACGCGACCAGCGGGCCAATCAGGGCGGCGTCCAGGCCGCCGATCTCATCGAACGGCTCGATGCCGTCGCAGCCTTCGCCCATGCCCACCGCATAGCCGAGCAGCATGCGCCGCAGGCCGAAACGCCAGCTGTTCTGCTCAAGCCCTTCGGGCAGGCCGAGGGTAGCGCGTTGCCGGGCATTGAGGCCCCAGCGGATGCCGGCGCCTTCGATCCAGCGGTGCAGCGTCGGCAGGTCGCTTTCCTGGATGGCAAAGCGGGCGCGCACAGCGGGCACGTCGAGCAGGTCGAGCACTTCACTCACTGCAAAGCGGCTGTCTGGCAGCTTGAGCAGGTGTTCCAGGGCGATCAGCAGCGGGTCGCGGCCACGTTGGCCCTGATCGGTCAGGGTGAACGGGATATAGCGTGGGTCGTTGCGATCCAGTTGGCCGAATACCGCCCGAATGTGCGGGGCGTAGGTATCGATGGCGGGCAGCATGACGATGATGTCACGCGGGCGCAGGTGCGGGTCGGCACTGAAGCGGGCGAGCAACTGGTCGTGAAGGATCTCGACTTCACGCTGCGGACTGTGGGCAATATGGAAGCGTACCGAGCGGTCCTTGGCGGGGTTGACCGCTGGCCACTGCTCGCGGGTTTCGCTTAGTGGGCGCAGTTCGAGGATATCGTCCTGCAGCTGGTTCAGCAGGGTCTTGGGGTCGGCCTCGCTGAACAGGTCGATACGCCCATCGCTGAATACGCCTTGATAGCTGCCCGGGTCGTCGTAGCTGTCGAGCAGGTTGATGTAGTCGCGGCCTTGCTTGCCCCAGGCTGCGAGCAACGGGTGAGCATGCTGGTGCAGCAGTTCATCGTCCAGCTGCAGCGGCATGCCTTGCTTGCGCTGCTGGCGCTTGTACTGGTGGCGCAGCAGGTCTTTGTCGGCAACGATGTCGCCCCAATGGTGGCGGCAGGGGTTGTGCACGCACAGCAGCACCTGGCTGAAGCGGGCAAGGCCGGCAAGGGCTTCGAGAATCTGGGCCGGCAACGATGAAATACCAAACACGATCAGGCGTGCCGGCAGGCCCTTGGGTGCTTGCTCCAGGCCGTTGATGCGTTCGATGAAGCGCTGGTGCACCCCGGCGCGGCTCTGTGCCATGCCGGCCTCGCCCACGTCTTCGAGCAGGGTCCGCCAGAGCTCGGCTTGCCAGCGGTTGCCGGGCGCCAAGGGCTTGCGCTCGCCACGGGCGGTGTTGATCACGTGGTTGCCGCTGGCCCAGTCTTTCAGCCAGTCAGCGCGATAGACCTGGTATTGGTCGAAAAGGTCGGCAAGGCGCTCGGCCAGTTGGTAGCGCTTGCGCAGGTCGGTATCGTCGGTGAGAAAACGCCGCAGCGGCTCGAAATGCGGGCGCTCGATCACTTCGGGCAGCAAGCGCATCAGGCGCCAGGTCAGCGGGGCCTTGTCCAGCAACGACACTTCAGGGATTTCGTCGCGGCCCAGCACCCGACGGTAGAGCTGCCACATAAAGCTGCCCGGCAACTGCACATCTATGGCGGCAGCAATGCCGCAGCCGCCTTGATCGTCATCTTGCGGGTCTTGCGCCAAGGCGAGCTTGAGCCACTGGGCAATGCCGTTGCTCTGCACCAACGCGATTTCGTTCTCTAGCGGTGCCAGCGGGAAACGGCGCATCACACTCACCACCAGGTTGCGCAGTTCATCCAGGCGATTGCCCTGGACGATCATGAAGCCTGGATGCAGCGAGGTAGTGGTGGTCATTCAGCGCTCTCTGGGAGGGTTGGTTCTGCCGGGGAACCATATCACGGGCCGCTCTTTTTCCGACCCGGAAAAGACAAAACCCCTACCTGCATGCGCAGATAGGGGTTTTGCGAAATGAATCTTGACGATGACCTACTCTCACATGG
>NZ_JABWRG010000045.1:0-36467 GCF_014268825.1 Pseudomonas sp. SWRI51
GCGCAGCAGCCCTGAAAACCCAAGGGGCTGCTGCGCAGCCCAACGCGGGACAAGCCCGCTCGCCACAAGGAGATATGTCTGGCGAAAACAGGGTTGTACAAAACCATAGAATCTCCCACAGGGTCTCAGTCGGGCACATCTATCACGGCCCGGCACAGCTTTTGTGGGAGCTGGCGCCAGCCTGCGATGAGGCCGGCACCGGCAGACCCGCCGCTCAAGCCCAGCTCAGCACCGGCCAGCCATGGGTCCGTGCATGTTCGTGCAACACCGGGTCAGGGTTAACCGCAACCGGGTGATCGACCTTCAGCAACAATGGCAAGTCATTGCGCGAATCGGAGTAAAAACTCGCCCCCTCAAGGTTTTCCTGCTCCTGGTCCAGCCATTCCAGCAAACGGGTGATCTTGCCCTCGCGGTAGGTCAGCACGCCGTGGGTCCTGCCGGTATACACCCCGTTTATCGCCTCAAGCTCGATGGCCAGGTACTCCTCCACCCCAAGGCGCGCCGCAATCGGCCCCACCAAGTGTGTGCCGCTGGCCGAAATGATCAGGATGCGGTCACCGCGCTTGCGGTGTTCGGCAATGCAGCGGCAGGCATCGCCGAAGATGATCGGCTCGATCACCTCCTCGACCCACGGCTCGACCAGGTGCTCGACTTCCTCCAGGGTGCGGCCTGCAATCGGCTCCAGGCTGAACGCCATGTAGTCCTCCATTTGCAGGTGGCCCTTGCCATAGGCTTCCATCAGTTCATGGTCGCGCTTGAGGAATGCCTTACCATCGACCCAGCCAAGCCGGGCCATCTGTTCGCTCCACAGCGACGCGCAGTCGCCGTGGATCAAGGTTTCATCCAGATCGAAAATTGCCAGTGCCATGTGCTGCGTCTCCTTAGGCCACTTCCCGTAGCGCCGTTGGGTCGATCGACAAGGATACGCGCTTGCCATCGGCGTGCAGATCGGCTGCCGAGCGGTTGAGCACGTCCACCACCAGCTCGACCTCGCGCACCTGCACCCGGTAGCGGATCACGTTGCCGAGCAGGCTGTGGCTGCGCACCTCGGCGTCCAGCTCACCGTTCAGGCCCAGGGTGATCGACTCCGGGCGGATCGCCAGGCGCCCGCTGACCGGGCGTTGCAGCAAGCGGCTGGCGCTGTCGGCGTCGAGCAGGTTGTAGTTGCCGATAAAGCCTGCGGCAAACAGGTCGACCGGGGCGGTGTAGAGGGTTTCGGCATCGCCGCTCTGCACGATGCGCCCTTGGTTCATCAGCACGATGCGGTCCGACATGGTCAGCGCTTCTTCCTGATCGTGGGTGACGAAGATAGTCGTCAGCCCCAGCTCGCGCTGGATGGCGCGGATCTGTTCGCGCAGGTGCTTGCGAATGCGCGCATCCAGCGCCGACAGCGGCTCGTCGAGCAGCAGCAGGCGCGGGCGGGTGACCAGCGAGCGGGCCAGCGCCACCCGCTGGCATTGCCCGCCAGAAAGCTGATGCGGGTAGCGCCCGGCAAAGCTGTTCAGCTCGACCAGCTCCAGCACTTCGCGCACCCGCACCTGGCTCTCGTCGGCCTTGACCTTCTGCATGCGCAGGCCAAAGGCGACGTTTTGTTCAACGGTCATGTTGGGGAACAGCGCGTAGCTCTGGAACACCATGCCGATGCCGCGTTTTTGCGGGGCCAGCGGCACGATGTCCTGGCCGTCGAGCAGGATCTGCCCGCTGTCTACCGGCGTCAGCCCGGCGATGCAGCGCAGCAAGGTCGACTTGCCGCAACCGGACGGGCCAAGCAGGGTGACGAACTCGCCGCGCTCGACCTGGCAGTCGATGTTTTCGAACACGGGGCTACCGGCGTAGCTTTTTTGCAGTTTCTGTACGCTGACAAAGCTCATCTCAGGTCTTGTCCTTGTTCAAACGGTTGGCCACCCAGGTGAGTACCAGCACGAAGGCGAAATAGGAGATCACCAGCGCGCTGTTGAAGTGGCCGCTGCTGTTGCGCATGTTGTTCAGGTAAACCTGCAGGGTTTCGTAGCGGGTGCCGACCAGCAGGTTGGCGAACACGAACTCGCCGAACAGGAACGAGAACGACAGCAGCAAGGCCACCATCAGCCCCTTGCGCAGGTTGGGCAGCACCACCAGCATCGCGGCCTGCCAGGTGCTGGCACCGAGCAGTTGGGCGGCGTCCATCAGGTCGCGCAGGTTGATGGCCTGCAGGTTGTTGGTGATGGCCCGGTACATGAACGGCAGGGCGATGGTGAAGTAGCAGCCGATGAGAATCCACGGCGTGCCGACCATCGCCATCGGCCCGCTGCCGTAAAGTTGCAGCAGCCCCACCGAGGACACCACCGGCGGTACCGCGAACGGCAGCAGGATCAGCACGTTCATGAACGCATCGAGCCTGGGGAAGTGGTAATGCACCACGAACAACAGCGGCAGAATCAACAGTACCGACAGCAGCAAGGCCCCCACGCACACCAGCAGGGACTGGCCAAAGGCTGCCAGAAAGCGCGGTTCGCTCCACAGCGCCACATACCATTTGAAGGTCAGCCCGCTGGGCAGCATGGTCGCCGACCAACTGGTGGCCAGCGAGTAGAGCAGGGTGCCGGCCAGCGGCAGCAGCAGAATCAGAAACAACAGGTACACCACCAGCTTGTGGTAGAGCCCGCCCTTGCCAGTTTCAGCGCGCATGGTAGCTCCTTCGCAACAGCCATTGATGAACCACGGTGACCAGCGTCATCAGCCCCACCAACACCATGGCCAAGGCGCTGGCCAGGTTCGGGTCAAGGCTGATATCACCTGCCACAAGCCCGGCGATGCGGATGGGCAGTACGTTGAAGTTGCCGGTGGTGAGGGCATAGACGGTGGCATAGGCGCCCAAGGCGTTGGCCAGCAGAATCACGAAGGTGCCCAGCAACGCCGGGGCCAGCACCGGCAGGCCGATATGCCGCCAGAACTGCCATTGGCTGGCGCCCAGCAGCGCAGCGGATTCGCGCCAGTCTTCGCGCACCGCATCGAACGCGGGGAACAGCAGCAGCACCCCCAGTGGGATCTGGAAGTAGGTGTACACCAGGATCAGCCCGGTCTTGGAATAGATGCTGAAGTCGCCCAGCAGGCCCATCTGCTTGAGCAGCAAGGTCAGCGCACCGTTGAAGCCCAGCAGAATGATGAAGGCGAACGCCAGCGGCACGCCGGCAAAGTTGCTGGTCATGTTGGCGAAGGCGGTAACGAAGTCGCGCAGGCGTAAGTCGACCTTGTGCAGCGAGTAGGCGCCCAGGGTGGCGATCACGATGCCGAACAGGCTCGACCAGAAGCTGATCTCAAGGCTGCGTTGCAGCGCTTGCAGATAGAACTTCGAGGCGAACACCTTGCTGAAGTTGGCCAAGCCCCAACCGCTGTCGCTTTGCAGGCTGTTGATCGCCACCCAGGCCAGCGGCGCAATTTGGAAAATGATGAAAAACACCGCGAACGGCAATAAACAGAGCAGGGCCAGGTAGCGGCCTCGGCGGCTGGAATTCACGTGAGCAGCTCCCGGCAGACGGTCTTGTCGTGGGCGGCGCCCAGCAGCTGGCAGATGGTGCCGCACAGCTCGGTCTGCAGCGGCTTGGCCGCCGGGTCCAGGCTGAACGCCTTGCCGAACACGAACAGTGGCACCTCGCGCTCCTCGGCCAGCAGGCCGTTGTGCGAGCGGTCGTTGTTCATGCCGTGGTCGGCGGTTACCAGCACCTGATAGCCCTCTTCGAGCCAGCGCGGCAGGTAGTCGGCCAGCAGAATGTCAGCGCTGCGCGCGGCGTTGCGGTACTGGCTGCTGTCCAGGCCGTGGCGGTGGCCGGCGTCGTCTATGTTCATCGGGTGCACCAGCAGAAAGTTCGGTGCATGGCGCCGCCGCAGGTACTCGGCGTCGGCCAGCAGGTGCGAGTCGGGGTAGTGATCGGCGTAATAGAACAGCCCGTGCTGGATCGGCAACTTCGGCGCGTGGGTGTGGCGGTCGCGCAGCGGGTCGAACGGGGAGCGGTTGTACAGCTCGCTCATCCAGTGGTAGGCCGCCGCTGCTGTGCCCAGGCCAGCCTCGCGGGCGTAGTGGAACACGCTGCGTTGGTTGGACAGGCGGTTGACGTTGTTGTGCACGATACCGCTGTCGATGGGCGGCACCCCGGTCAAGATGCATTCGTAGAGCGGCCGCGACAGCGACGGCAACTCGCATTCGACCCGGTAAAGCGCGGCGCGGTCGGCCTCGACGTAGGCGTGCAGGTGGCCCATGGCGTGGTGAGCGACCTGGTAGTTGAGGCCGTCGAGCAGGACCAGAATGACGTTGTGTTGCATGTTCGCTCCAAGGGCATAGGGGCGGGCAGGAGCGAGCAAGCCCGCTCCTGCCCGCAGACGGCGCTTATTCCATCTCGATGATCACCTGCTCCTGCCACTTCTGCGGCAGGGCCTTGGAGGTGGTTTCCCACACCTCGGCGTTCTTGATCGGCTGGGCCGCTTGGTACTGCTCGTTAGGCAGCAGCTTGGCCTGCACGTCGGCTGGCAGTTTCAGGTGCTCGGCGCGGATCGGGCGGGCGTGGCCGATAGCCAGGTTGGTCTGCCCGGCGTCGCTGAAGATGTACTCGCGGGCCAGCTTGGCGGCGTTCGGGTGCTTGGCGTACTTGTTGATGATGGTGGTGTAGCCCGAAGTGATCGAGCCGTCCGAGGGGATCAGCACCTCAAAGCGCTTGGGGTCGATCTGGTCGCGGTAGCTCAGGCCGTTGAAGTCCCACACCACGCCGACTTCCACTTCGCCCTTTTCGAGGGTCTGGATGGTCGGGTTGGCCAGCGACAGGCGCTTTTGCTGGGCCAGCTTGGTGAACAGCTGCAAGCCCGGCTCGATGTTGCTTTCGTCGCCCTTGTAGGCGATGGCCGCCGCCAGCACGCCGTTGGCCGCCTGGGCCGCAGTGCCGACGTCACCGATGGCAACCTTGTATTTGCCCTTTTCCAGGTCGTGCCAGGTTTTTGGCCGCTCGCCTTCCTTGACCAGGTCCTTGTTGATGATGAACGCGATGGTGCCGGTATAGGCCAGCGCCCAGTGGCCATCGGCGTCCTTGGCCCAGGTCGGGACCTGGTCCCAGGTGCTCGGCTTGTAAGGCTGCGTAACGCCCTTGGCGACGGCAATCGGCCCGAACGCTGCGCCAACGTCACCGATGTCGGCGCTGGCGTTGTCTTTCTCTGCGTCGAACTTGGCGATTTCCTGGGCCGAACTCATGTCGGTGTCGCTGTGCTTGAGGCCGTATTTTTTCGCAAGGTCGTCCCAGGTGCCTTTCCAGTTGGCCCAGGCATCGGGCATGCCGACGCTGTTGACCGCGCCTTCTTTGCGCGCAGCGTCTTCGAGGGCCTTGAGGTCCTGGGCCATGGCCGAGGTGCCGAAAGCGATGGCGGAACCGAGCAGTGACGCCATGAACAACTTTTTCATCCGAAGCTCCTTGGGTGGGGTGCCTTGCATTCGTTGTGATGAGGAGAAGCCGTGCCTGCTTGACGTTGGTCTAGGTCAGCAAACCTTGAGCCAAGTTAGGCCGCTTGCATGACAATTTGATGTAAGGGGCGGGCG
This sequence comes from Pseudomonas sp. SWRI51, assembly GCF_014268825.1. Taxonomy (NCBI): domain Bacteria; kingdom Pseudomonadati; phylum Pseudomonadota; class Gammaproteobacteria; order Pseudomonadales; family Pseudomonadaceae; genus Pseudomonas; species Pseudomonas sp. SWRI51. The sequence continues at coordinate 5,558 of NZ_JABWRG010000045.1, forward strand.
TGCACGGGTGCCACACGGCCCTGGCATTACAGCGTAGACCACAGGTGCTGCGTGGGCTGGCGCGGTTCTGGCAAGGGCTGGCGGGCAGCCGTTGTCACAGGATGTTCATCAGCCCTGCCTAGGCTTGCACTATTCTCCACCTGCCCTGTTATGGGGCTGGACTAGTCCAGATAGGTAACCTTTGATGCAAGCGACGCCACCGCGTGCGGTAACAGCCATCTGCCACGCCTTGCAGGAGCAGATAGAACACGGCCTGCTGGCGCCGGGCGGCAAGCTGCCGGCCGAGCGCAAGCTCAGCGAGGTGTTCGATACCACGCGTATCACCCTGCGTGAGGCACTGGTGCAGCTGGAAGCCCAAGGGTTGATCTACCGCGAGGAGCGGCGCGGCTGGTTCGTGGCCCCCGAGCGGCTGACCTATGACCTGATCGAGCGCAGCCACTTCCACGCGATGGTCCGCAACCAGGGCCGCCAGCCTGCCACCGAGTTGCTGTCGGCGCGGCTGCAACCCGCCTCCGCCGCCATCTGCGCACGCCTGCGCCTGGCGCCGCTGTCGAGCGTGGTACGCATCTGCCGGCTACGGCGTATTGACGGCCGTGCGGTGCTGTATGCCGAGCACTACCTCAACCCGCAGTATTTTCCCGGCATTTTGCAGCTGGACCTTGCCCAGTCGCTGACCGAGATCTACGCCCGGCACTACCAGCTTGAATATGGGCAGGTGTGCTTCGAGATACTGCCGACGGCCTTGCCGGTGGAGGCGGCCAGCGCCCTGAAAGTCTCGGCCGGCAGCCCTGGGCTGCATATCACCCGGGTCAATAGCGATCAGCACGGGCATCTGATTGATTGTGATCTGGAGTATTGGCGGCATGATGCGATTCGCATACGGGCCGAGGCGGGGTGAGGGGCTTGTTCATCAATTACTAGCGACGCGATCACTGTAGGAGCGGCCTTGTGTCGCGAAAGGGGTGCGAAGCGCCCCCAGGATATGTGCACCACACTGATATCGTCGGGGCCGCTGTGCGGCCCTTTCGCGACACAAGGCCGCTCCTGCACGCCAGGCCAATGCCTGTCCAATCGGATCCAGGGCCTTAAGGCCGCACATCAACCAGAAGCCTTGCTCTCAACCACATCTCCGCCCCCGGCCGTGACCACCTGCACCGACAAGCGCGGCGTGGCAAGGTCCAGCCCGGCTTCGTCAAGCTGGCGCTTGAGCGCCAGGTTGAACGCCCGCGATACTTCCCATTGCTTGATCGGCGCGGTCTTGAAACGGGCGCGCAGAACGGCTGAGCCTGATTCGAAACTTTCCACCCCCTGCAGCTCCAGCGGCGACCAGATGTTGCGGCGCATCAGCGGGTCGCTGCGCAGCTTCTGGCCCACCTCGCGCACCAGCGTGATGGCTTGGTCGATGTGCATGTTGTGCGGAATGGCGACGCGGAAGATCGCGTAGCCGAACTCGCGGGAGTAGTTCTTGATGCTCTTGATTTCGCTGAACGGGATGGTATGCACGATGCCGTCGATATCACGCAGGCGCACGGTGCGGATGGTCAGGCCTTCGACCGTGCCCAGGTGGCCGCCGACATCGACATAATCGTCGATGGCCAGGCTGTCTTCGATGATGATGAACAGCCCGGTGATCAGGTCGGCAACCAACGATTGCGCGCCAAAACCGATCGCCAGGCCGATTACACCGGCACCGGCCAGCAGTGGCGTGACGTTCATGCCCATGTTGGCCAAGGCCACGATGACCGCAATGAGGAAGATCGCCACGAACAGCACGTTGCGGATCAGCGGCATCATGGTTTGTGCGCGGGCATTGGCCTGCCCGCGGCGTGAGCGCACCAACGCGTGGTGCACGGCGGTGTCGGCAAGAATCCACACCAGCCACGCCACAATCAAGGTGCCGGCCAGGCCCAGCAGGCGCAGGCTGATTTCGTGGCCGTCGCCCTCGGCGAAGCGGATCATCGACAGGCCCCAGACGCGCAGCCCGAGTTCGATGAAGAACAGCCACACCAGCAAGTGCGCCAGCGCGTAACCGAAGTTGCGCAGCCGCTCGGTGTACACCTCCTGGCGCCGGTTGACGCGCTTGGGGTTGGCGGCGTGGCGGCGCACCAGGCCGTTGAGCACCATGCACAGCACCACCAGCACCGTGCACATCAGCGACTGGCGCAGGGCGGTGCTGGTGTCGCCGGCCGAGACGAAGGTGGCGAACAGCGAAATGGCCACCAAAATCAGCGCCGGGATGTACCAGAAGCTGCCAAGGATCTCGATGGTGTCGCTCAGCGTGCGCCGGGTCAGGCGCCGGGACAGCGGCTGGTTACGGATCAGGTGGGCGATGGGGCGGCGAAAACGCAGGATGAACAGCCCGGTGCACAGTGCGGCGATGACGTTTGCCAGGGTGGCCAGGGCATGGGCCAGGTGGATACCCAAGGCTGCCGTCAGGCGCGGGTCGCTCAGCGCCTCGCCGAAGGCTGCAAAGCTGCCGATCAGCCACAGTGGCCGGAACGCCCGGTGCCGCAGGATGTAGAGCGCGCGGTGGCGGTGCGGGCCGTCGAGCAGCGAGAAGGCAATCACGCAGATCGCCGAGAACAGCGTACCGACCACCAAGGCGTAGGCCAGCACCATGGCCATGGATTTGCCCAGTGACGAAGGCAGGGCAAAGCTCAGGTAGACGGTAATGACCAGCGCCACCAGCCACGGCCCGAGCTTGCGCAGGGCAAAGCGCACCAGGTCCCAGGGCCGTGGATGCTGCGGTAGTTCCTCGGTCAGCCCAAAGCGCACCCGCACCCGGTGGCCGACCCAGTTGAAGGTGTAGGCCAGCACGCTCCACAGCGCAATCACGGCGGCAAAGCCGAACAGAATTGCCGGCCACTGATGCACCGGCACCACCAGGGCTGCCAGTTCATCCTGGGCCAGGTCGATTTCTTCGGACCAGCGCACGAACGGGCTGGCGTCACCGCTGAACTGCTGTTCGAAGTCATGCAGCGCACCGCCGATCAGCCCAAGCACGCCTTGCTCGACGCTGGGCTGCGATTGGCGGGTGGCATCGCGCAGCTTCTTGAGGTCGGCCAGCAGTTTTGCCCGTTGCTGGTCGTTCTCAAGGTTCTTGATCACCTCATCCAGCGATTTGCCCAACGGCTCGCTGGCTTGTGGCTGCGCGGGCGCGCTGCTACCCAGCAGCCCCGGCAAGCCGGCGGCGTGGGTGGGGGTGACGAACAGCAGTAGCAGAAGGGCAAGGCAACGCAGAAATGCAGGCACCGGGAAATCTACCTCAGGCAAAACGTTTGCCCGAGTGTAGAGGTTTATGTGGGCAGTTTCTCCAGGATCTTCCAGCAGGTCAGGCCAAAGATGCCCAAGGTACCCAGCCACATCATCAGCACCCCGACATTGCGCTCACGCAGGCCGAAGCCGATGGTCAGCAGCATGAGGAACAGGAAAACCGGGACGAACAGTGACAGGAACGGGGACATGGCAGGGGTCCTTCTGCGGTATCGGAGTGTTTCTACAAGCTTAGCCCGCATGGGGTGGCAAAGGGGGATGTGTCACAAATTATTTACTGTTTTGGTTTGGGCTCGGAAATCTCCTACAACTTTCTCGGAAAAATTTCCTACATAGAAAAATAGAGCTAGGTCGATACAGGATTTACCACGAATGGCGTGGGGTTTCTTGAGGTTTTTATGGATATTAATATTAAGAATATGAATCTCGCTATGCTTGGTCTGCTAAGTATGGTCACGTACGTGAATGCTCAGGCAGCGAACAACCTTGCGACAGTAGTCATAGATAACAAGACTGCCGTTACGACGCACTTTACCTATGAGCAAATGGTGGGTACTGCGGAGCCTATGTTTGGTGATGTGTCGGGTAAGAGTGTTGCGACATTCAAAGTAAGTAGCTTGTCGGAATATGTCTCAGGGATGCGTTTTGTTTACTCATCTGGCACTAAGCAGTGTCGTTTTAATGTGTCTCATTCTACTACGTTTCCTGGGTATGTCCCGACTTGGAATAAAGGGGCAGTGTCAATCGGTTCTGCTAGGGCGAGCTGTACGGTAAGGGTGGAAAGCATTTCAAGCCAGATGCCGTACAATTATACTGTTCGGTTCACCATTCAGTAAGTTATTAGGGCGCTCGTTAAGGCGCCCTTTTTACTGGGGCAATAAGCATGAAAATACTAGCTGTTACAGATTTTTCTCCGTTAATTTCGGCCACTGTTTTACGCTCTTCCCCCAACCAGCAGCGGTCGCCAGCCGTGGAGGGCGATCAGGTCAGCCTCTCAGAACAGGGCCTTGCCACAGCCAAGACCAAGAATGAGATATGGGCGCTGCATGCTCGGATCTATGGCCCCAGAGGCCTAGACCAGCAGGTGGGCGCTGAGTACCGGGCTTTAGGCTCGGAGGAATTCAAACGCCTGCCTCCCCCCGAAGGCTATAGCGCTGCCGATGCCGAGCGCTTCACTATGACGTTGAAGTACCTCGATGGGATTGAAAAACTTCGAGGAACTGAGACCAAATTTGATGAAAATCCATTCTGGGGAATGGGCCGCGATGAGTTGGCTGCTATTGAAATGGATGAGCAGCGGTATACAAAGGAAGAACGATATGCCGCTTATAGAGCCAAATCTGCACTTGATAACATGTATTTCGTCAAGCTTGGCGATTACTACTCCAATACCCAGGATCACCGCCCGTTACTCAAAGGTTATCTTGAGTACCTCGATAACCTAACACCGGTCGAGCGCCTGAACTACCCAGAAGGTGAACGGGCGGCCGTTGCTGCCAGGCTTGCCGCCGCAGAAAGAGAAATGGGCAGCCTTCCAGCAGATTTTTCTCTTTGGAAATACATCAATTGGGACCCGAAGGGACGCTTGAATCTCGAGGCCATGCTAGACCCAGCAATTGGAGGACCTGTTCCTACCAGTGAGGCCAGCGCTATCGCGCAAGCGTCAGGGCAAACCAAAGGCGTGGGTGAGACGGATACCGCAGAAAAGATTCGCCTGGATAGATAACTAGCGCGGTGCATATCTAGCACAGGCTGGGCGCGGGTGCCGCTGAGCCAAGTTATCAATTAACCCAACGCGGGGCATTTTTGCCCCGCCCTCCAATGACAGGTGAACCATGAAGATCAATCCATCTCCTCAAGGTGCAGTAACTTGGAAAGCCCCCGCGCAACCTCAATCACCTCCCGTCCAAGCCGATAGTCCCCACACTGCATCGGCTCAAAATGACGCAGTGATCATCTCCGAGCAGGGGCGGGCTCTGGCGGTTGGGCAGCAAAGTGCTGCCGACTCACGCGCCCTTTATGAAAACGTCTATGGGGCGGCTGGCTTGGGCCAACGAGTAACTGGGCGTTTCCATGAGGTGGGGCAGGGGGCATTCACTCAAACCGATGCTCCTGAGCACTACACGCCCGATGAGGCCGAGCGTTTTCGGGCCTCCCTGGCATTTCTTGCGGGCCGCTTCAGCAACGATCGCCAAGTGCAAAATCCGTTTGCCGGGCTGGACCGTGCTGGCCTCACCGACATAATCGAAAACGGCCAAGGGTTTTCTGATGAAGAGCGCTACGCGGCGCTGTATGCCAGGGAGGATCTTGATGAGCAGTACTTTTCGGGCGTTATGGGCTATGCACTGGAAACATCGGATGTCCGCCCGCTACGCCGTGCCTATCTTGAATTACTCGACCAGATGTCCCCTGCCGAACGGCTGAAGTATCCGAGCAATGAGCGTGAGCAGGTTGCTGTGCGGCTAGCAGAATCGGAGCAGGCGCAGGGCACGTTACCGAGTGACTTCTCGGTCCTCGATTACATGCAATGGGCCCCCAAGGGCCGCCTGAACCTGGAAGCCTTGCTCGCCCCCACAAACCCCGAGCCTGCCCCGTCCCCCGAGGCAGGCCCTGCGGGCGATCAGGGCAGTTCGCGGCTGCGGTAGAACGCGTCCAGCACTTTGACCAGGTGCGCCAGGTCATGGCTGCCGCACAGCTCGCGGATGGAGTGCATGGCAAAGGTCGGCAAGCCGATATCCACCGTGCGCACACCCAGGTGGCTGGCGGTGATTGGGCCGATGGTCGAGCCGCAGCCCATGTCGCTGCGCACCACGAAGCTCTGTACCGGGACTTCTTCGGCCATGCACAGATGGCGGAAGAAGCCGGCGGTTTCGCTGTTGGTGGCGTAACGCTGGTTATTGTTGACCTTGATGACCGGGCCGGCGTTGAGCTTGGGGCCGTGGTTGCCGTCGTGCTTGTCGGCGTAATTGGGGTGCACCCCGTGGGCGTTGTCAGCCGACACCAGCAGCGAGCGCTGGATGGTGCGCACGTAGTCGTCGTTGTCCGGCAGCAGGCGTTGCAGGGTCTGCTCGAGCATCGGGCCGTCGGCGCCACAGGCCGAGCAACTGCCGACCTCTTCATGGTCGGTGCACACCAGTACGCAGGTTTCGTCGGTGTCGGCCGCCAGCAGTGCCTGCAACCCGGCATAGCACGACAGCAGGTTGTCCAGGCGCGCGCCGGCGATGAAATCGCCGTTCAAGCCGATCAGTGCAGCGCCCTGGGTATCGTAGAAGCTCAGCTCGTAGTCGAGCACTACATCGGCGTTCAGGCCATGCTCGCGGGCCAGTTGCTCGGTCAGCAGCGCGCGGAAATCGACCCGTTCATCGCCTGCAACCTGGGCCAGAATAGGCGGTAGCTCGGTCTGCGGGTTGATCTGCCAGCCTTCGTTGGCGGTGCGGTTGAGGTGGATGGCCAGGTTGGGAATGATCGCGATCGGCAGCTTGAAGTCGACCAGCTGGCTTTCGACCTTGCCGTCGCGGCGAAAGGTCACGCGGCCGGCCAGCGACAGGTCACGGTCGAACCAAGGCGCCAGCAGCGCGCCGCCATACACCTCGACACCCAATTGCAAAAAGCCCTGGCGCTGCAGCTCCGGTTGCGGCTTGACCCGCAGGCACGGGCTGTCGGTGTGGGCGCCGACCAGGCGAATGCCGCTGATCAGCGGGGAGTGCTTGCCCAGCCGAATGGCAATGATCGAGGAGTCGTTACGGGTTACGAAATAGCGCCCGCCAGGCACGGTGGCCCAGCTGTCACGCTCGTCCAGGCGCTGGTAGCCTGCGGCTTCCAGACGGTGCACGAGGCTTTGGGTGGCGTGGAAGGGCGTCGGGGAGGCCTTGAGGAATTCGATCAGGCCGGCGTTCAGGGCATCGCGCATAACTCACTCCAGATTGAGCTTCAAGCTGCAAGCCGCAAGCTTCAAGCAAGGCAGCCCGCAGGGCAAGTGCTGCCGCGAACTACACGAGGTTTTGGGCGCTGCAAGCTTGGGCGAAGGCAGTCGGCGATGGGCCGGGCGTGGTTTGCCTGCGCTTTTTCTGGCCGCTTGCAGCTCGACACTTACCGCTCAGAACGGCGCAGGGCACTCGAACTTCACCCGCTGCCCGGACACCGGGTGGGTGAAACTCAGCATCGAGGCGTGCAGGCACAGCCTCTCATGGGCTGCCAGTGCTTGCGGGTTGGCGTACAGGCGGTCACCCAGCAGCGGGTGGCCGATAGACAGCATATGCACGCGCAACTGGTGCGAGCGGCCGGTGATGGGGGTCAGTTCCACGCGGCAGTAGTCGCCGCAGCGCTCGACGATACGCCAGAAGGTCAGTGCGTGTTTGCCCTGCTCGTGGTCGACCACGTGGCGGGGTTTGGTCGGCGGGTCGTAGCGCAGTGGCAGGTCGATGCTGCCGCTGTCCAGCGCCGGCTGGCCCCAGCACAGTGCGGTGTAGGCTTTTTCTGTTTCGCGATCATGAAACTGGCGCGACAGCTCGCGGTGGCTGTCAGCATCACGGGCCAGCAGGATGATCCCGGAGGTTTCCCAGTCCAGGCGGTGCACGATGAGCGCATCGGGGTAGCCGTTTTCTTGCAGGCGGGTGATCAGGCAGTCCTTGTTGTCGTCGGCGCGGCCCGGCACCGACAGCAGCAGGGTCGGCTTGTTGATCACCAGGATCGCGGCGTCTTCGTGAAGGATCTGGATGTTCGACAGCGGCATGTTCAGGTGTTCTCTGCAAAGCACTGTGGGAGCGGCCCTGGCCCGCGACAGCGTGGATACGCCGTCGCGGGGCAAGCCCGCTCCCACAGGGTCAGCCTTGTAGCGCTGGAATATCAGCGATCAGGCAGGGTGATGTTCAGTTCGAGGATCGAGCAGCTGCCCTGGTTTTCCAGGGCAACCTGCACGTCATCGTTGCCGATGTTGACGTATTTGCGGATCACCTCGACCAGTTCCTTCTGCAAGGCAGGCAGGTAGTCCGGTGTGCTGCGCTGACCGCGTTCGTGCGCCACGATGATCTGTAGACGCTCTTTCGCTACCGACGCGCTGGTCTGTTTCTGTCTGCCGCGAAAGAAGTCAAAAAGGTTCATGGTTTACTTGCCTCCAAACAGACGCGCGAAGAATCCTTGCTTCGGCACTTCGACGAAACGAAGTTTTACTTCCTTGCCCAACAAGCGGTCGATCGTGTCGTTGTACGCCTGGCCGGCATCGCTTTCGGTGTCGAGGATAACCGGCACACCTTGGTTGGAGGCCTTGAGCACGGCCTGCGACTCGGGGATCACGCCCTTGAGCTTGATGGCCAGGATGTCGGTGACGTCGTCGATGCTCAGCATTTCGCCGCCGGCCACACGCTCAGGGTTGTAGCGGGTGATCAGCAGGTGCTCGACGATCGGGTCTTCGTTGTTTTCGGAACGGCGCGATTTGCTCGACAGGATGCCCAGCATGCGGTCCGAGTCACGTACCGACGACACTTCGGGGTTGGTCACGACAATGGCTTCGTCGGCGAAATACATCGCCAGGTGCGCGCCTTTTTCGATACCGGCCGGGGAGTCGCAGATCACATATTCGAACTGCTCTTTGAGTTCCATCAGGACTTTTTCGACGCCTTCGAGCGTCAGGGCGTCCTTGTCACGGGTCTGGCTTGCGGCCAGCACGTAGAGGTTCTCGAGACGCTTGTCCTTGATCAGGGCCTGCTGCAGGTTGGCTTCGCCATTGACCACGTTGACGAAGTCGTACACCACGCGGCGCTCGCAGCCCATGATCAGGTCGAGGTTACGCAGGCCGACGTCGAAGTCGACGATGACAGTCTTGTGGCCGCGCAGCGCGAAACCGGTACCGATGGCGGCGCTGGTGGTGGTCTTGCCCACACCCCCTTTGCCGGAAGTAACCACGATGATCTTGGACAAGGTGTTTCACCCCTAAAATAGTCGGGACAGACGTCCCTGCAAATACATGAAACGGCAACGATAAAGAAGTTGCGCTAAAAATGCCGGCAAGTATCCGTTAAAGACGGGTGATGTTCAACACGTCGCCGGACAGGCTGAACTGCACGGCCGTACCCCACAGTGGTTCGCGGCGCAGGTCTTCGCAGACCCGGTACTGGCCGGCGATGGAGACCATTTCGGCGGTCATCTGCAGGCAGAAGACGCGGGCTTTGGTGTCGCCTTTGATGCCAGCCAGGGCTCGCCCGCGCATGGCGCCGTACACATGGATGTTGCCATCGGCCAGAAGTTCCGCACCGGGGCTTACCGAGCCGGTCACCACCAGGTCGCCACCGGGGGCATAGACCTGCTGGCCGCCGCGCACGGGCGCTGTGATGATGCGCGTCGGGCGCACTTGCGGCTCGGCCGGCGCTGGCGCAGGTTCGGGCTTGCGCACCTCAGGCTCCGGCTCCAGCGGGCGCTCGCGCGCGCCGGAAGGCGGCAGCACCGGCAGGTCGATGGCGATCGCGGCGGCGATGTCCTCGATGCGGCTGGCACGGATCGCCAGGGTGCGCAGGCCGTGGTGGCGGCAGACGCGCATCAACCCGGGCAGGTCGATGGCGCCTTCACCACTTGGCAGCTTGTCCAGCGCCAGTACCAACGGCGTGTTACTGAAAAAATTCGGCGCCTGAGCGACCTTGGCCGCCAGTTGGCGGTCGAGGGACTCGAGGTCGTTGCGCGCCAGTTCCAGCACGGTGATGGCAAGCATGCTGCCCTTGAGCTGGAACACGGGGGCGTTGTCGGGTGTCTGGTTGAGGCTCATGGTCTGCATAGACGGCTTGTTGCGAGAAAAGTGCCCTGACTTATAGCGATAAGACTGATTGGCCGCAACCGATGTAGAATGCCCGGCCCTCGTCTTGCCGGAAGCTTCAATGGAACGCCCGCGTTTTCGTACCTTCTATCTTCACCCGCAATTCTGGGCCCTGTGGCTTGGCCTTGGGCTGCTGTGGCTGATTGCCCAACTGCCCTACCGCGTGCTGCTGGGGCTGGGGCGTGGCCTGGGCGCAGTGATGTTCCGCCTGGCCGGTGAGCGCCGGCGCATTGCTGCGCGCAACCTGGAACTGTGCTTCCCGCAGCTTTCGGACGACGAACGGTTGCATTTGCTCAAAGAAAATTTTGCGTCCACCGGCATCGCCTTCTTCGAAATGGCCATGAGCTGGTGGTGGCCAAAGGCCCGGTTGGCTCGCCTGGCTCACATCGAAGGCATCGAGCACCTGCAGGCTGCACAGCGCGAAGGCGAGGGCGCGATCTTGATGGCGGTGCATTTCACCACGCTTGAAATCGGCGCGGCGTTGCTTGGCCAGGTGCACACCATCGACGGCATGTACCGCGAGCATGGCAACGCGGTGTTCGATTTCATACAGCGCCGTGGCCGCGAGCGCCACAACCCCGATTCGCTGGCCGTCGAGCGCGAAGACGTGCGCGGCATGCTCAAGTTGCTGCGCAAGGGCCGGGCGATCTGGTACGCACCAGACCAGGACTACGGCAGCAAGCAGAGCATCTTCGTGCCGCTGTTCGGCATCCCGGCAGCAACGGTCACCGCGACCACCAAGTTCGCCCGCCTGGGCAAGGCGCGGGTCATCCCGTTCACCCAGAAGCGCCTTGAAGACGGCAGCGGTTACCGGCTGGTTGTTCACCCGCCGCTGGAAGGCTTCCCCGGCGAAAGCGAAGAGGCCGATTGCCTGCGTATCAACCAGTGGATCGAAGGTGTGTTGCGCGAGTGCCCCGAGCAGTATCTATGGGCACATCGGCGCTTCAAATCACGCCCTGATGGCGAGCCGCGGCTGTACGACAACAAGAAATAACCCCTATTGCGGCCGGCTTGCGAGCCCTGCGCCCGCGTGATCCAGGAAGGACCCATGACCCCAACTACTGGCCTGATCCTCTCTGGCGGCGGCGCCCGTGCCGCCTACCAGGTCGGCGTACTTGCCGGCATCGCCGACCTGCTGCCGGCCGGCGCGGCCAACCCGTTCCCGGTTATCGTCGGCACCTCGGCAGGCGCCATCAATGCCGTGAAGCTTGCCAGTGGCGCCACCCGCTTCGCCGAGTCGGTGCAGCAACTGACGCATTTCTGGCAGAACTTTCGCAGCCACCTGGTGCTGCGCAGCGACTGGCCCGGCGTCATTCGACAGGCCAGCCGATTCTTCGGCCACAGCCTGCTTGGGCTCGGCAGCCAGGTGCCGGTGGCGCTGTTGGACAGCCGGCCATTGCGCGGGCTGCTGCACGAGCACCTGAACCTTGACGGTATCGCCGAATCACTGGCCTCCAAGCAACTACGGGCTATCGCCGTGACGGCCTTTGGTTACGAGTCCGGCCAGGCCGTGACCTTCTACCAGGGGCAAGGCACCATCGAACCCTGGCTGCGCCACCGGCGTATCGGCATGCCGACGCCACTTAGCGTCGATCACTTGTTGGCAAGTTCCGCTATCCCGTTGCTGTTCGCCCCAGTGCGGCTGGGCGAGGAGTACTTTGGTGATGGTGCGGTGCGCCAGTCGGCGCCGATCAGCCCGGCGTTGCACCTGGGGGCGAGCCGGGTGCTGGTGGTGGGGGTCAGCGGCAACCCGCAGCGCCCGGCCGTGCCGCAGCCGGCAACGCGCATATTCAGTGGCAGGCAGCCGAGCCTGGCGCAGATAGGCGGGCACATGCTCAACAGTACGTTCATCGACAGCCTCGAAGACGACATCGAGCTGTTGCAGCGCTTGAACCACCTGAGCCATCTGCTGCCCCCACACCTGGACACCCGGCGCCTGGGGCTGGCGCCTATCGAGGTGCTGGTGGTCGCGCCTAGCCAGCCTCTGGACGAGATCGCCGCCCGCCACCGCCGCGACCTGCCGGCGGCGCTGCGCATGTTCCTGCGCGGGCCGGGAGCGACCAAGACCAGTGGTGCGGGGGTGTTGAGTTACCTGCTGTTCGAGGCCAGCTACTGCAGCGAGCTGATCGAGCTGGGGCGCAGGGACGCCTTGGCCAAGAAGCGCGAGCTGTGCCAGTTTCTGGGGCTTTGAGGCCGCTGCAAGCGCGAGGCTTGCAGTTGCCCCCTGCAATCATTCAGAGATTTGCAACTTGCGCGCCTGGGTATACACGTACCGCACTTTCTCGTACTCGAACGGCGAGTTGGTCTGGCCGTACCTGAAGTTGGTGGTATAGCGCTTGTCCACTGCGCGCAACAAGGTGATCTCGGGGTGGTCGCTGGCTGTGTCCGGCACATCCAGGTAATTGACCGCCTGCTCACCGGCGTAATCCACCACAAGCCCTGTGGTATCGCGCAGGTTCGAAGGCCCGAAGATTGGCAGCACCAAATAGGGCCCTTCATGCACCCCGTAATAGCCCAGGGTCTGCCCAAAGTCCTCGCTCTGGCGCGCCAGCCCCATCTTGGTCGCCGGGTCCCACAGGCCGCCAACGCCAATGATGGTATTGAACATCAGCCGCGCGGTGATCTGCGCCGAGCGCTCGCCTTTAAGCTGTAGCACACTGTTGAACAGGTTCGGCACATCGCCCAGGTTGTTGAAGAAGTTGCTCACCCCGGTACGCACGAAGCCCGGCGTCACGTAGCGGTAGCCGTCGACCACCGGCAGGAACACCCATTGGTCGAAACGGTAGTTGAAGTGATAGATACGCCGGTTCATCGACTCCAGCGGGTCGTAGATATTCAGCGCCGCCAGCGTCGAGCGTTCGAACTCGCGCTGGTCCAGGCCTGGGTTGAATTTGAGCTCACGCAGTGGGTCGAGGAAGCCATCGGACTCTGCGGTCAGGCTGGCGGTGTTGTCAGCCTCGACCACGCTGGTGCGCGGCGCGACTTCCTCGGCCAGGGCATGGCCACTGGCGAGCAGGGCGGTGACGAGCAGCAGGCGGTTAACCACGGAAGAACTCCAGCATGGCGTCGCTGTTGACGCGGTAATTGAGGTTGCCGCAGTGGCCACCGTGAGGGTAAAGGGTCAGGCGATCCCCGAACACCCGGCGCAGGAAACCAATATCGCCAGGGCCCAGGATCAGGTCGTCGGCGTTATGCATCACGGCGATCTTCGGGCTGTTGTGCAGGTAGTCTTCAAGGCCGTACAGGCTCACTTGGTCGATCAGTTGCAGCAGGCTGTTGCCGTCGGTGCGCGCGCGCCACATCGGGATCACCTGCTCGGTCAGGTAGCAGTCGAAGTCGCACTGCAAGGCGCGCTTGAAGAACGGCGTCAGGCTGCTGCCTTCGGTGATCGGGTATTTCGGCGGAATGATCAGGCCGCGGCGGTTGATCAGGTCGGAGGTAAACGCGATATCGGCGGCCGAGAAGCGGAACGAGGTGCCGATCAGCATGGCCATCTGTTCGTTGGACAAATGCTGGCGCGACTTCTGGAAGTCATACAGCAGCGCCTCGTTGAGGTCGATGTAGCCCTTGTCCTGGAAATAACGGGTGAGTTTTTCCAGCATCAGCTCGTAGAAGGTGGTGCCGCGGTCGATGCCTTTGACCCGGGTCTGCACCAGCTTGTCCAGGTTGCTGATGGAGGTATACAGGTTGACCGGCGGATTGAGCAGCAGCACGCGCTTGAAATTGAAGCTGCGGCGGGTTTCGTCCAGGTGGCTGACGAACGCTGCGTCCAGGGCGCCGAGGCTGTAGCCGCTGAGGTAGTACTCGCTGACCGGCAGGCGCGGGTGCTGGGCACGCACCGCTTGCATGACCCGATACAGGTCTTCGGCGTCTTCGCGTGATACGCCAGGGGTGGCGAAGCGCGAGGCGGCGCTCATGAAGTCGTAGCTGGTGGGGGAGGACAGCTGCACGACATGGTAGCCAGCCTGGTAGAACAGCTTTTTCAGGTATTCGTTGATCGAGCTCGAATACGGCGCGCCGGTGCCGGCGATCAGGAAGATCAACGGCGCCTCGTGGTCCTGCTTGGCCAGGCGGTAGCGCAGTTTTTTCACCGCCCAGAAATTGTCCGGCAGGGTGAACTCGCGCTCCGGGCGCAGGGTGAGGCTGTAGTCGGACTGGTCGATTTCATCGTCCTCGGGCAGCGTCGGGCGTTGCTCCGGAGGCGTGGTGGCGATGGTCGCCTCGAACGGGTTGGTCAATGGGTAGCCGTAGCTGGCGGCGTCGATATCCCGCGCCGAGGCGGCCGCAGCCATAAGCAGGCCCCCTAGCAGGGCGACAAGGCGCAAAGATCGAAACATTCATTTCCCCAGAAATAGTAAGCAGGTGCGGTACCGGATTTAGGACCACAGCGCCCTTGCCAAAGTTGCCAGGTGCGCGGGTGTTTGTCGCCCCAGATGTTGTCGTGCGGGTGTTGCTGGTATTGAGCAACATAGCTGCATGGCCATGATTTTGCCTTAAGTCGGGCGCTGGGCGATCATGCATCGTTTCGATGACCGCTATTGGAGAACCGGATGTCTCGTCTGCTGCAGGGCTGTGTGCTGCTGGGTTTGCTGGTTGCGTGGCTGGCGGCCAGCTATGGCGTGCGCTACGGGCTGATGGAAGATGCCAGTTGGGTCGGGCTGTGCGCCGACCCCGGGCAGTACTGGCAATGCCAGGTGCGTTCGCAGCTGGGGCTGTTGATTCACTTCCAGGTTATTGCCTGGGCGGGGTTGGGTCTGGCACTGATCGCCCAGTGCGTCCCCCGGCGGGCCGGTTGGTGGTTGGCGCTGGTGGCATTGTTGCTCGGTGTGCCGGCGCTGGTGCTGTATACCGCCAGCATTGCCGTATTTGCCGTGGTATTGGCCGGGTTGCGTCTGGTCAGGGCGCAGCGCTGAAGCTTGCCGGCCTCATCGCAGGCTGGCGCCGGCTCCCATAGAAAAAACGCTAATTGACTGATTTACATCGAAACGTGGGAGCGGGCTTGCCCCGCGATAGCGATAGCACTGCCAGCATCGCATCGCGGGGCAAGCCCGCTCCCACGTTGCCCAGTTCTCTGCGCGGCAGCGCAGCCCGGAAGGGCTGGGTGATCTCTCACGTTCGGGTAGTTAGCGTTTGTTCTATGGGGGCAGGCTTGCCCGTCGAGGCTTTTTTGCTGGCCTGAACCCGCCGCCAGCCAGTATCCTCCCCGCCGCATACAGTTTTTATTTACCTGGAGAACGCGCGTGAAATACGCATCACATGGACTCGTGCTGGCAGCTGCCTTGGCTGTCGGGTCCCTCGCCGGCTGTGCCACTGAAACGTCCAAAGCCGTCGCCGTACAACAAGTCGAAAGCGTCAATCGCCCGTACAGCGGCCTGCGCACCCCGATTGCCGTGGGCAAGTTCGACAACCGTTCGAGCTACATGCGCGGCATCTTCTCCGATGGCGTCGACCGCCTCGGCGGCCAGGCCAAGACCATTCTCATCACCCACCTGCAGCAGACCAACCGGTTCAACGTGCTGGACCGCGACAACATGGGTGAAATCAAGCAGGAAGCCACCATCAAGGGCCAGGCCCAGCGCCTGAAAGGCGCCGATTTCGTGGTGACCGGCGATGTCACCGAGTTCGGCCGCAAAGAGGTCGGCGATCACCAGCTGTTCGGCATTCTCGGCCGCGGCAAAACCCAGATCGCCTACGCCAAGGTGGCGTTGAACATCGTCAACATCAGCACCTCGGAAGTGGTGTATTCGAGCCAGGGCGCAGGTGAATATGCCCTGTCCAACCGCGAGATCATTGGCTTTGGCGGCACCGCCAGCTATGACTCGACGCTCAACGGCAAGGTGCTTGACCTGGCCATGCGCGAGGCCGTCAACAAGCTGGTTGGCGCCGTAGAAAGCGGCCAGTGGAAGCCACAGGCCCAGTAACCTGAAACACACGACAAGGAAGATCGTTCGATGACTCTCTCCTCTTCAGCCTGGCGCACCGGCGCCGGCCTGCTGCTGGCCGGCGTATTGCTGGCCGGCTGTTCCTCGCACAAGACCCTGTACCAGTGGGAAAGCTATCAGCCGCAGGTATACGGCTACCTCAAGGGCGACTCCAAGGAAGAACAAGTCGCAGCCCTTGAGCGCGACCTGGAAAAGATCAAGGCAAAGAACGGCGCCGTGCCGCCGGGCTACCACGCGCAACTCGGGCTGCTGTACTCGGGCCTGGGCAAGGACGACCAGATGATTCAGCAGTTCCGCACCGAAAAGGCGCTGTTCCCTGAATCGGCGGCGTACATGGACTTTCTGATGAGCAACGCCAGCAAAGGGGCTAAACAGTGATCAAGCACCTGACCCGACTGATCGCCGGCGCCTGCCTGCTGGCCCTGTTCGCCGGTTGTGCCGAGCGCAAGACCATCGACTACTCGGCCTACAAGCAAGCCCGGCCGAAGTCGATCCTGATCCTGCCGCCGCTGAACGAATCGCCGGATGTCAAAGCCACCTACAGCATGCTGTCGCAGGTGACCTATCCGTTGGCCGAGGCGGGTTACTACGTGATGCCAGTGGCTTTGGTGGATGAGACCTTCCGCCAGAACGGCATGACCACCCCTGCCGACATCCACCAGTTGCCGCCGGCCAAGCTGCAGGAGATTTTCGGCGCCGATGCCGGCCTGTACGTGACCGTCAGTGACTACGGCACCCGCTACATGGTCATCAGCAGCGCCACGATCGTGACCGCCAACGCCAAGCTGGTCGACCTGAAGACCGGCACCACGTTGTGGACCGGCAGCGCCACGGCCTCCAGCGAAGAAGGCCGGCAGAACCAGGGCGGGCTGATTGGCATGCTGGTCACTGCAGCGATCAACCAGATCATCAGCAGCGTGCAGGATGACGCTGGCTACCCGATTGCGGGCATGACCAGCGCACGGCTGCTGTCGCCCTACCCTAACGGCGGCATCCTCTACGGGCCGCGTTCGCCGAAGTATGGGACTGATTGATTGAGCGTGGTTTCAGTGCTGCGCTGAATGGGTGAAGGCTTGCGAGGTGCTGCACAGGCCTGGGGTGGCCTCATCGCGGGGCAAGCCCGCTCCCACGGGGTGCATGAAAGCTGCTTTTGTGGGAGCGGGCTTGCCCCGCGATGAGGCCAGCAGGCCGAGTCGAGCTGCCTGAACTGACGCTATCGCGGAGGTTAGGCAGCAACGCTGCTCGGAACGCTCCTACGCCAAGGCGGGAAGGGTCCTACAACACGCAATTGCAAAGCCTGATTACTCTTGAGACTCCTACACAGGCAAAGGAGGTCAGCGATGCAAAAAACCGAGGTCCCCTACGGCAGTGATGTTTCCTCTGGCACCTACGCGTGCGCCGATTGCGGCCATGAATATTCCAACCAGAGTAAAACATCCCTCCCGCCCTGCCCACAATTCGACGCGAGTCCCCATCCCAAGCGCGCGTGGAATATCTTGACCGGCGCAGGCGATGCCGAGCAGGACCCGTATCCCAAACCCCACTGAAAAGCAGGCAAAAAAGAAGGCGACCCTCGGGTCGCCTTCTCTATTTCAGTACCGCATCAAATGCCGTACTGGTCGCGGTACGCCTGCACCGCCGCGAGGTGCTGCTTGAGCTGCGGGTCGTCTGCCAGGAACTGCAGCACCTGGGTCAGCGACACGATGCTGACCACCGGGATGCCGAAATCACGCTCGACTTCCTGGATGGCCGACAGCTCGCCATTGCCGCGTTCTTCACGGTTCAGCGCAATCAAAACGCCAGCGGGCTTGGCCTGCTGCGCGCTGATGATCTGCATGACCTCGCGGATTGCGGTACCGGCAGTGATCACGTCATCGATGATCAATACATCGCCGGCCAGCGGCGCGCCGACCAGGCTGCCGCCCTCGCCGTGCGCCTTGGCTTCCTTGCGGTTGAAACACCACGGCACGTCGAGCTGATGCTGTTCGGCAAGCGCAACAGCAGTGGCCGCCGCGAGCGGGATGCCCTTGTACGCCGGGCCAAACAGCACGTCGAACGGGATCTTGCTGTCGACGATGGCCGCCGCGTAGCAACGCCCCAGCTGTGCCAGGGCGGAACCTGTATTGAACAGGCCGGCATTGAAGAAGTACGGGCTGGTACGCCCCGATTTCAGGGTGAACTCACCGAAGCGCAGAACGCCGCGATCGATGGCAAAACGGATGAAGTCGCGCTGATACGGCTGCATGAAAGGTCCCGGACACCACGGATTTAGCTAAATGTGTTGAGCTCGGGTATCATACACGCACGAGATTTTTGGGGCCATTTATGCGGATCATCAGTGTGAACGTTAATGGCATTCAGGCTGCAGCCGAGCGTGGTTTGCTCAGCTGGCTACAAGCCCAGAATGCCGACGTCATCTGCCTTCAGGATACCCGCGCCTCGGCCTTTGAACTCGATGACCCAGCTTTCCAGCTCGATGGCTATTTCCTTTACGCCTGCGATGCGGAGGTGCCCACCCAAGGTGGCGTGGCACTCTACTCGCGCATGCAGCCCAAGGCAGTCATCACCGGCCTGGGCTTCGAGACAGCCGACCGTTACGGGCGTTACCTGCAAGCAGATTTCGACAAAGTCAGTATTGCCACGCTGTTGCTGCCTTCGGGCATGAACGGCGACGAAGACCTGAACCAGAAATTCAAGTTGATGGACGACTTCGGCAAGTACCTGGACAAACAGCGTCGCAAGCGTCGCGAATACATCTACTGCGGCTCGTTCTACGTGGCCCAGCAGAAGCTCGACATCAAAAACTGGCGTGACTGCCAGCAGTCGCCTGGCTTCCTGCCGCCCGAGCGCGCCTGGATGGATTCGATCACCGGCGAAATGGGTTACGTCGACGCACTGCGCGAAGTCAGCCGTGAAGGCGACCAGTACAGCTGGTGGCCCGATAACGAGCAGGCCGAAATGCTCAACCTGGGCTACCGGTTCGACTACCAGATCCTCACCCCAGGCCTGCGCCGCTTCGTGCGCAATGCCCGCCTGCCACGCCAGCCGCGCTTCTCTCAGCATGCGCCGCTGATCGTGGACTACGACTGGACGCTGACCATCTAAGGTCGCACCAGGCACACAAAAAAGCCGACCCTTGAGGTCGGCTTTTTGCATCTGCGATTGCTGTCAGTCGGCCAGGGCGGCGTTCTGCAGTTCGAAGATTTCGTTCATGCCCTTTTGCGCCAGCGCCAGCATGGCGTTGAAGTCTTCAGGCTGGAACGGCGCACCTTCGGCAGTGCCTTGCACTTCGATGAAACCACCGGCGCTGGTCATGACCACGTTCAGGTCGGTCTCGGCCGCGGAGTCCTCGGGGTAGTCGAGGTCGAGCACGGCTTCGCCCTGGTACATGCCCACCGAAACGGCAGCGATCATGTGCTTGAGCGGGTTGCCGCCCTTCAGGCCGCCGCGCTTCTTGATCACCGCCAGCGCATCGCACAGGGCAACCATGGCGCCGGTGATCGACGCGGTGCGGGTACCGCCATCGGCCTGGATCACGTCGCAGTCGATGTACAGGGTGATGTCACCGAGCTTGCTCATGTCCAGCGCAGCGCGCAGCGAGCGGCCGATCAAGCGCTGGATTTCGAGGGTGCGGCCACCTTGCTTGCCACGGCTGGCTTCGCGCTGGTTACGCTCGCCAGTGGCGCGCGGCAGCATGCCGTACTCGGCGGTCAGCCAGCCCTGGCCCTGGCCTTTGAGGAAGCGGGGAACACCGTTTTCGACGCTGACTGTGCAGATGACTTTGGTGTCACCGAACTCGACCAGCACCGAGCCTTCGGCGTGCTTGGTGTAGTTACGGGTGATGCGGATCGAGCGGAGCTGATCGGCGGCGCGACCACTTGGACGTTTCATCTGGGATACCTGTACCGGGACTTGAATCTGCCCAGCAGTATAGAGGTCGTGGCCCATGGAGGACATGCCTATCGTCGCAGGCGCCACAGCCCGTCGATTTTTCCTGCACGAAAACAGGGCGCCTGTAGCATGGCCGGATTGGGCGCCTGCGTCGCACTGCGCTACAATCCTGCGCCTTGCAGCCGAAAGGCTTCCCCCGCTCACCGATTTCGCGAGGTACTCCCCATGGTGCACAGCATGACCGCCTTTGCCCGCGCCGAGCGCGTTGGCAGCCAAGGCACCCTGGTCTGGGAGCTGCGCTCGGTCAACCATCGCTATCTCGAGCCGCACCTGCGCCTGCCCGAGGCCCTGCGCGACCTCGAGGGCGCCGTGCGCGAAGGCCTGCGCCAGGGCTTGTCGCGTGGCAAGGTCGAATGCACCTTGCGCCTCAACGAAGACAGCACCGGCAAGCCACTGCAGGTTGACCGCGAGCGCGCCGCGCAACTGGTCGCTGCCGCCGAAACCATCGCCGCGCTGATCAAGCAGCCGGCGCCGTTGAACCCGCTGGAAGTGCTGGCCTGGCCGGGCGTGCTGGTTGCCGATGCAACCGACCCGCAAGCGCTCAACGCCGAAGCCATGGCGCTGTTCGACGAGGCCCTGGCCGAACTCAAGGCCGGCCGGCAGCGTGAAGGCGCGGAGCTGGCGCGGCTGATCAACGAGCGCCTGGACAGCATGGCCGCCGAGGTCACCACCTTGCGCGCCCTGGTGCCGCAGATGCTTGCCGTGCAGCGGCAGAAGATTGTCGACCGCTTCGCCGACATGCAGGCCGAGCTCGACCCGCAGCGCCTGGAACAGGAAATGGTGCTGCTGGCCCAGAAGAGCGATGTCGCCGAAGAACTGGACCGCCTCAGCACCCACGTCACCGAAGTGCGCCGGGTGCTCAAGTCCGGCGGCGCCGCTGGCCGGCGCCTGGACTTCCTGATGCAGGAACTCAACCGCGAAGCCAACACCCTGGGCTCCAAGGCCTTCGACCCCCGCAGCACGCAGGCAGCGGTCAACCTCAAGGTGTTGATCGAGCAGATGCGTGAACAAGTACAGAACATCGAGTAAGGCCACCCCCACCATGAACCACAGCAGCGGCACCCTTTATATCGTCTCGGCACCCTCTGGCGCCGGCAAGACCAGCCTGGTCACAGCCCTGATCAAGGACGACCCACGCGTTCGCGTCTCGGTCTCGCACACCACCCGCACCAAGCGGCCGGGTGAAGAGCACGGGGTGAACTACCACTTCGTTGCCCACGAAGAATTCCACGGTCTGATCGCCCAGGGCGACTTCCTCGAGCATGCCGAGGTGTTCGGCAACTTCTACGGCACCTCGCGCAGCGCTTTGCAGGAGACCCTCGACCAAGGCTTCGACCTGATCCTGGAAATCGACTGGCAAGGCGCCCAGCAGGTACGCGAGCTGATGCCCGAGGCACGCTCGATCTTCATCCTGCCGCCAAGCCTCGAAGCCCTGCGCCACCGCCTGGACGGGCGTGGCCAGGACAGCGAAGAGATCATCGCCGGGCGCATGAAGGAAGCGGTGAGTGAAATGAGGCACTATGCCGAGTACGAGTACCTGATCATCAATAACCAGTTCGACGTGGCACTGGACGACCTCAAGGCAGTATTCCGCTCAAACCGTGAAGACGGCGCGGATGCCTTGGCCCATGCAGAAGGGCTGAAGCTTGAAAAGCAGAAGCAGGCCCATGGCGAGCTGCTGAAACAGCTGGTCGGCTGAAGAATGCCGGGGCCTCTGCGAGGCCCTTTCGCGGCACAAGGCCGCTCCTACAGAGAAACGCGATCCCTGTAGGAGCGGCCTTGCGCCGCGAAAGGGGCGCAAAGCGCCCCCCAGCTTCAATCCTGCAACTGAATAGTGGCCTGCTGACGCAATGTGGCGCCCAGGAAGTAGGCCGGCAGCCGCAAGCGCGACAGCATCATCAACACAATCCCCAGCGCCGAGATAATCGCCGCAATCACGAATACCAGCCCCAACCCGCCCACATGCGAGCCGCTGCCGAAGTCCGGCGACGCGCTGTCTACCGCCGTGCGCACGAAGATCACCGACAGGATCGCCCCACCGAGCAGCGGGCACACCCCCCGCATGAAGAAGTGGCGCGCGCTGCTGAACAAGCTGCGGCGGAAGTACCACACGCAGGCAAACGCGGTCAGCGAATAGTAGAAGCAGATCATCATGCCCAGCGCGGTGATGGTGTCAGCCAGTACGTTCTCGCTCAGGGTGCGCATGGTGACGTAGAACAGCGCCGCCGCAACGCCTGCACAAATGGTCGCGTAACGCGGCGTTTGCGAACGCGGGCACACCTTGGCAAAACGCTGCGGCACAGCGCCGTAGTACCCCATGGCCAGCAGCGTGCGGGCCGGCGAAACGAAGGTCGACTGCAGCGACGCCGCCGTACTGGCCAGCACGGCGATCGACATCAGCACCGCCAGCGGCCCCATCACCGGCCCCGCCAGGTGAGCAAAGACGTTTTCCTGGATACGCGGGTTGCCCAGCCCCAGGCCTTGGTCGCTGATGCCGGCAAATTGCAGGGTGGCGATGGCGGTCAGCAGGTACAGGCCCAGAATCAGCAGCACCGTCCAGGTAGCTGCCTTGCCCGGCACCTCTTCACTGCCCACCGACTCTTCGCTCACGGTCAGGCACACGTCCCAACCCCAGAAGATGAAGATCGACAGCGACAGCCCCGCCGCAAACGAGGAGAACGACTCCACGCCAAACGGGTTGAACCACGCCAGGTCGAACGCCAGCGGCGGCGGCGCGGTGGTTTCGCCAAAGGCGGCGAAGGCAAAGCCGATCAGCACCATCAATTGCAGCGCCACCAGCCCGTACTGCACGGTCATGGTGGTGGCCATGCCGCGACAGCAAATCCACACCGCCAGGGCAATGAACGCGCAACAGGTGGTGACATTCACCAACAAGTTGTCGGCAAGGCCCGCCAGCGCCTGGTTACCGGTGATCTGGGCGAGGAACAGGTAGAAGAAGTCGACCGCAACGCCTGCCAGGTTGGACAGCACGATGGTGGTGGCGACCACCAGCCCCCAGCCGCCAATCCAGCCGATCATCGGCCCGAACGCCCGCGCCGACCAGGTAAACGAAGTGCCGCTGTCCGGCTCCGCCGAGTTCAGCTCGCGGTAGCCCAGGGCCACCAGCAGCATCGGCAGAAAGCCGACGATGAAGACCGCAGGCAAGTGGGCGCCGACCTCGCGCACGGTCGGGCCGAGCGCGCCGGTCAGGGTGTAGACCGGAGCAATGGTGGAAATGCCCAGCACCACGCTGGCCAACAGCCCCAGGCGGCCCTTGGCCAGGCCCTTGCCTTGCGTGGTGTTGCCCGATTCGGCCGCATCGGGTGGGCGGCCGTGGTCTGTGTATTCATTCATGAGTTTTTGCCGTAGATATTGGAATTATTTTGACAGACCTGCCGCGGCAGGCCCGCTTTCACTCATTGAAAGCTCGCGTGTGGGACCAGTCCTCCAGGACCTTCGGCGGGCGTCAGAAACCGTTCTGGCGCGCACCTTCCCGTGCAGCATGGGCAATGCAGGCCTCGCGAAACGCCTGAAACAGGCGCAGCGAAACCGGGTTCTCGGCAAAACGCCATTCCGGGTGCCATTGCACGCCGAGCACAAAGCCCGGCGCATCCGGCATCGACACCGCTTCGATCAGGCCATCCGGGGCGCACGCCTCAACGCGCAGGCCCGGTGCCAGGCGGTCGATGCCCTGGCTGTGCAGCGAGTTGACCTCGAACTGCGCTGGCAAACCGATCCGCTCGAACATACCTCCTGGGCTGACTCGCACCGGGTGGCTTGGGCTGTACTGCACCTCCAGCGCTGCTTCCTGCGCTTCGCGGTGGTCCCGGTAGCCGGGCAGTTCGTGCACGCGCTGGTGCAGGCTGCCGCCCAAGGCCACGTTGAGCTCCTGGAAACCTCGGCAGATACACAGCACCGGCACGCCGGCCGCGATGGCCGCCTGCAGCAACGGCAAGGTCAGGCGGTCACGCGCCAGGTCGTGGCGGGTACCCGCGGCGCTGGGGGCGCCATTGTAATGATGCGGCTCGACATTGGAAGGCGAACCGCTGAACAGAATGCCATTGAGTGGCACCAGCAGCGCCTGGCTGTCGCTACCGCCGTCGCGGGCCGGCAGGATCAGCGGCAAGCCGGCGTAGCCTGCGGCCTCGACATACTTGTCGCCGACCGTGTGCGACGAGTTTTTCCCCACCTGCTGACGGCAGGCGCTGACACCGATCAAAGGGACCGCATTTGCGCTCATGGGCTTACACCGTGTGCAGGTACCAGTTGTACTCAAGGTCGGAAATCGACACTTCGAATTCGGCCAGCTCGCTTTCTTTGCAGGCCACGAAAATGTCGATGTAGTCCGGGCTGATGTATTGGTTGAGCACTTCGCTGTCGTCCAGCGCGCGCAGGGCATCGCGCAGGTTGTTGGGCAGGCTCTGTTCCAGTTGTTCGTAGGAATTGCCTTCAATCGGCGCGCCCGGCTCGATCTGCTGGGTCAGCCCGTGGTGAATGCCCGCAAGGATTGCCGCCAGCATCAGGTAGGGGTTGGCGTCGGCGCCGGCAACGCGGTGCTCGATGCGCACGTTTTCCGGGCTGTCGGTGGGCACGCGCAAGGCCACGGTGCGGTTGTCCAGGCCCCAGCTCGGCGCATTCGGCACATAGAATTGCGCGCCGAAACGGCGGTACGAGTTCACGTTCGGGCACAACAGGGCCATGGAGGCCGGCATGGTCTCCAGCACACCACCGATGGCGTGGCGCAGGGCGTCGCTTTGCAGCGGGTCATCGCAGGCAAAGATGTTCTTGCCGGTGTTCTTGTCGAGCAACGAAATGTGCACATGCAGCCCGTTGCCGGCCTGGCCCGGGTAGGGCTTGGCCATGAACGTGGTGTCCATTTCGTGATCGTAGGCGACGTTCTTGACCAGGCGCTTGAGCAGAATGGCGTAGTCGCAGGCCTTCAGCGGGTCGGCGACATGGTGCAGGTTCACCTCGAACTGCGCCGGGGCGCTTTCCTTGACGATGGCATCGGCCGGCAGGTCTTGCTCCTTGGCAGCTTCGAGCATGTCCTGCAGGCAATCTGCGTATTCGTCGAGGTCGTCGATCAGGTACACCTGGGTCGACTGCGGTCGCTTGCCCGAAATCGGCGAACGCGGCGGCTGCGGGCGGCCGTTGAGGTTGTCCTGGTCGATCAGATAGAACTCAAGCTCGAAGGCCGCGCAGATATCCAGGCCCAGGTCGTCGAACTTGCTCACCACCTGGCGCAGCACTTCGCGCGGGTCGGCAAAAAACGGCTGGCCTTCGATTTCGTGCATGGTCATCAGCAGTTGCGCGGTGGGGCGCTTTTGCCAGGGCTCGTTGCACAAGGTACCGGGGATCGGGTAGCAGATACGGTCGGCATCGCCGATATCCAGGCCAAGGCCGGTGCTTTCGACGGTGGCGCCGTTGATGTCGAGGGCGAACAGCGAGGCCGGCAGGTTGATGCCTTTTTCGTAGACCTTGTGCAGGCTGGCGCGCTCGATGCGTTTGCCGCGCACCACGCCGTTCATGTCGGAGATCAGCAGATCAACGTACTGGGTGTCCGGGTGGGCTTCCAGGAATTGTTGCATCTCGCGGGAAGAACTGGCGCACGGAGAGACCGACGTCATGGCTGTACATCCTTTGATTCGGAGCGGCGATGTGGAGCTGCGGATGACGCCTCGGAAGGCGACGATGGTGCTGCTGTTGTTTTTTTCACTGGCCCATCGTGGGGGGCTGTCTGCCCGACAGGGTGCATTGATTCCCCGGGGCCGTTTCACTATAAAATGGCCCCAACGCAACAGACATTGGCAATTCAGCAAGCAGAGCGTGCACCAATGCAATATCAGATCAACCATTCCGACCTTTCGCTGGTGCTGGCCCTGGAACGCGGGCGCTCATTGGCCAAGGCCGCCGAGCTGCTGAAAGTCGACGTTTCGACGGTTTTTCGCTCGATCCGCCGGCTTGAGTCGGCGCTGGGTACGGCGCTGTTCGTCAAGAGCCGCAAGGGCTACCTGCCCACCGACACCGCTCAGGCCCTGGCCGAGCAGGCCGAACGCGCCGAGCAGGCGCTGGAGGCGGCGCGCATCGCCATGACCTGCGGCGAGCAGGTGGTCAGCGGCACCGTGCGCCTGACCTGCACCGAGGCGGTGCTGCACAGCCTGCTGTTGCCGGCGCTGGCCGAATTCATGCCCAACTACCCGGCGTTGTCGCTGGAGATGGGCACCTCCAACACCTTCGCCAACCTCAGCCGCCGCGATGCCGACATCGCCCTGCGCCTGACCAATGCGCCACCCGAACACTTGGTAGGGCGTTGCCTGGGCTCGACCAGCTATGTGATCTGTGGCCGCCCGCAATTGCGCGAACGCCTCGACGCCGAGCCCACCAGCGTGCCGTGGATCGCCCCGGATGACTCGATGCAGGACCACGCCACGGTGGTCTGGCGCAACCAGCAATACCCTGGGCTGAGCCCGCGCTACCAGTGCAGCGGCATGTCGACCATCGCCCAGTTGGTGACCACCGGCCTGGGCGTTGCGGCACTGCCCGACTACATGGTGCATGCGTTGCCGGGCGTGGAGGCACTGAGCGGCCCGCTGGCCGGCTGCGACACCCAGTTGTGGCTGCTGACCCGTCCCGATTGCCGGGCCTTGCGCTCGGTGCAGACGCTGTTCGAGGAACTGACCCCGCGATTGCGCGATGCGATGTTGTAGGGGCTGTTGTGCCTGAACGTCCAGACCTCAGCCCTTGGGAGCACAGGGCTGTTGTGGCGAGCGGGCTTGCCCCGCGTTGGGCTGCGAAGCAGCCCTGAAACCCGCATTCAAAGACAGCCTGACCCACCTTATTGTCCATGATTGGGGCTGTTACACAGCCCAACGCGGGGCAAGCCCGCTCACCACAACAGCCCCGTGCCCAAGAGCGCCGCAAGACACTGCGCAATCGTCACGCAATGGGATGATCTGGCAAAGGGGTTGTATTCGCCGAGGTGGAAGCAGTATCGTCGAGAGCAGGCGTAAAGGCGTCTGCTGCGGCAGTTTCGCCGGGCAATCACACATGCACGGTAACAGCGCGAAGGGCGGGTTGAGAAAACAGTCCTTCCCTATTGGCTGGTGATTTTTTAAACTATCGAGTCCGCCTGCCCGTATTGGGCTGTACGCCTACCGCATTTGCTACCGAGGAACACCATGGCCCGCGTAACTGTTGAAGACTGTCTGGAACACGTGGATAACCGCTTCGAGCTGGTCATGCTCTCGACCAAGCGCGCCCGTCAGCTGGCGACCGGCGGTAAAGAGCCACGCGTTGCATGGGAAAACGACAAACCTACCGTCGTTGCCCTGCGTGAAATCGCCGAAGGCATCGTCACCAACGAATTCATCGCCGCCGAAGAAATCGTCACCGAAGATCCGGTGTTCGCCGCGTTCGAGGACGAGAACAACGAGGCTGTCTGATTGATGCCAGGTCGACGTCGTGCGGCGCAAGGCCCTCTTCGACTGCAAGAGGTGAAACCATGCCGGGTATAGAAGCCCTCGCCGAACGGCTATCGACCTATCTGGGCCCGGAACAGGTCAACCTGGTCCGCCGCGCCTACTTCTACGCCGAGCAGGCGCACGACGGGCAACGCCGCCGCAGCGGCGAGCCGTACGTCACGCACCCGCTGGCGGTAGCCAGCATTCTTGCCGACATGCACATGGACCATCAAAGCCTGATGGCCGCCATGCTGCATGACGTGATCGAAGACACCGGCATCGCCAAAGAAGCCTTGTGCCAGCAGTTCGGTGAAACCGTCGCCGAACTGGTGGACGGGGTCAGCAAGCTGACCCAGATGAACTTCGAAACCAAGGCCGAGGCGCAAGCCGAGAACTTCCAGAAAATGGCCATGGCCATGGCCCGCGATATCCGCGTGATCCTGGTCAAGCTGGCCGACCGCCTGCACAACATGCGCACCCTTGAAGTGCTGTCCGGCGAAAAACGTCGGCGCATCGCCAAGGAAACCCTCGAAATCTACGCCCCCATCGCCAACCGCCTGGGTATGCACAACGTGCGCGTCGAATTCGAAGACCTTGGCTTCAAGGCCATGCACCCGATGCGCTCGTCGTTGATCCACCGCGCAGTCAAGGCTGCCCGTGGCAACCGCAAGGAGCTGGTCGCCAAGATCGAAACCTCGCTGGCCAACTGCCTGGCTGCCGATGGCATCGAGGGCGAAGTCAGTGGCCGGCAGAAACACCTCTATGGCATCTACAAGAAGATGCGTGGCAAGCGCCGCGCCTTCACCGAGATCATGGACGTGTACGCCTTCCGCATCGTCGTCGACAAGGTCGACACCTGCTACCGCGTGCTGGGCGCCGTGCACAACCTGTACAAGCCGCTGCCGGGGCGCTTCAAGGACTACATCGCAATTCCCAAGGCCAACGGCTACCAGTCGCTGCACACCACGCTGTTCGGCATGCATGGCGTGCCGATCGAAATCCAGATCCGCACCCGCGAAATGGAAGAGCTGGCCAACAACGGCATCGCTGCGCACTGGCTGTACAAGTCCAACGAGGACGAGCACCCCAAGGGCAGCCACGCCCGCGCCCGTCAGTGGGTCAAGGGCATTCTCGAGCTGCAGCAGCGCGCGGGCAACTCGCTGGAATTCATCGAGAGCGTGAAGATCGACCTGTTCCCGGACGAGGTCTACGTCTTTACCCCCAAAGGCCGGATCATGGAGCTGCCCAAAGGCTCCACCGCCGTCGACTTCGCCTACGCGGTGCACACCGACGTCGGCAACAGCTGCATTGCCTGCCGCATCAACCGCCGCCTGGCGCCGCTGTCCGAGCCGTTGCAAAGCGGCTCGACGGTCGAAATTGTCAGCGCCCCCGGCGCGCGGCCCAACCCGGCCTGGCTCAATTTCGTGGTTACCGGCAAGGCGCGCACGCACATTCGCCACGCCCTCAAGCAACAGCGCCGCTCCGAGTCCATCAGCCTGGGCGAACGCCTGCTGAACAAGGTGCTCACCGGTTTCGACAGCAGCCTTGAGCAAATTTCCCAAGAGCGCGTGCAAGCGATTCTCAGCGAATACCGCCTGGAACTGATCGAAGACCTGCTCGAAGATATCGGCCTGGGCAACCGCATGGCCTACGTGGTCGCCCGGCGCCTGCTGTCTGCCGAAGGCGAGCAACTGCCAGCACCCGAAGGCCCACTGGCCATTCGCGGCACCGAAGGCCTGGTGCTCAGCTACGCCAAGTGCTGCACCCCGATCCCCGGTGACCCGATTGTCGGCCACCTGTCGGCGGGCAAAGGCATGGTGGTGCACCTGGAAGACTGCCGCAACATCAGCGAAGTGCGGCACAACCCAGAAAAGTGCCTGCAGCTTTCCTGGGCCAAGGACGTTACCGGCGAGTTCAACGTCGAACTGCGCGTGGAGCTTGAGCACCAGCGCGGCCTGATTGCGCTGCTGGCCAGCAGCGTCAACGCCGCCGACGGCAACATCGAGAAAATCAGCATGGACGAACGCGACGGCCGTATCAGCGTGGTCCAACTGGTGGTCAGCGTGCACGACCGCGTGCACCTGGCCCGCGTGATCAAGAAGCTGCGCACCTTGACCGGCGTGGTCCGCATCACCCGCATGCGTGCGTAGTCCGCCCACCGCAAGGAGTCATTCATGAGCAAGACCGTCATCACCAGCGACAAGGCACCTGCCGCTATCGGCACCTACTCGCAAGCGATCAAGGCTGGCAATACTGTCTACATGTCGGGGCAGATCCCGCTCGACCCTAAAACCATGGAGCTGGTCGAAGGCTTCGAAGCCCAGACCGTGCAGGTATTCGAGAACCTCAAGTCGGTGGCAGAAGCCGCTGGCGGTTCGTTCAAGGACATCGTCAAGCTGAACATCTTCCTCACCGACCTGAGCCACTTCGCCAAGGTCAACGAGGTGATGGGCCGCTACTTCGAGCAGCCCTACCCGGCCCGCGCCGCCATTGGCGTCGCCGCCCTGCCGAAGGGCGCGCAGGTCGAAATGGACGCAATTCTGGTCCTCGAGTAATGCCCTAGGTGGCGGGCGCTGCGCCCGTCACCCCCCCCTTCTGCCCCAAGGTTACTCCCCATGCGCCATGCATTGCCCCTTGCCCTGGCAGCCCTGCTTCTGGGCGGCTGCGCCAGCCACAAACCTGAAGATTTCAACGGCACCTGGATCAACCAGGACGCCATCGACGCTGCCGTCAAAGGCGCCAGCCTGCGCCAGGCGCTGGCCGATCACGGCCCGGTGTTCGAGTGGAAGGTCGACGTCAAAAACCAGAAAGCCAGCTTCAGCAACGGCTTTGAAGCCGCCGATGGGCGCCTGGCTGCCAACCAGAAAGATTGGCAGGTGGAGTTCGAGGGCGGTCAGAACGAGCAGTTGACCCTCGCAGGGGACGAACTCGAAGCCAAGGACCCTTCCGGCCACACGCAAACCTTCGTTCGCGCGCAAGCCAGCAACAGCGCGCCGCTGGGCAGCAGCTTCGAGCGCGAGCTGTACAAGGCGTACCTGGGCGGTGACTGGAAGATCCTTGAAGGCCGCGGCCAAGGTGCTGTCGTGCGCTTCAGCGACAACGGCAGCGTCACCGGCCTGCCCGGCCCGGATCGCTTTGCCCTGTGCATGGCCGGCGATTGCGCGACCATGGGTGCTGGCAACGACAGCCTGTGGCTTGAGCGCAACCAGCTTGGCGCGCCATGGATTTTCAAGCGCGAAGGCAATCGGTTGGAAATCTTCCAGGCCGTGAACCGCGCCCAGCCGGATGAAATGCCGCAGTTGGCGGCGGGTGCGCGTCAGTGGGTGCTGGAGAAGAACTGAAGGCGCCAGGGCCGCTTTGCGGCCCATCGCGGCACAAGGCCGCTCCTACAGGGATCACACACAGCCTGTGGGAGATCACCCAGCCCTTCCGGGCTGCGCTGTCGCGCAGAGAACTGGGCACCGTGGGAGCGGGCTTGCCCC